>JAIYCN010000273.1 GCA_027487995.1 Rubrivivax sp.
CCAGCATGAGCAGAACCACCGAAACGCCAATCTTCACAAACTCCCACAACATGAAGCTGACGGCACTGGTGCCGGCATTCGCGCTGGAGAGCCGGGAGGTCATTCCGCGGGCCATGAGGACCGCCGGAACCACCACCACGCCGGCGCCGTACAGCGCCGACCAGAAAACGGATACGCTCCCCATCACCGCACCCGCCAGGCAGGCCACGATGAAGCCGACGGCCACCTGGGTGGCCACGACCCTCCACGGGGACACCGGGGGGTCCAGGTCTCGCAGAGCCTGCGCCTCTTGAGCAGACAGCCTCTTGAAACCGCGGCGTGCGGACTCATCTTCGTCGTCATCCCACCCTGAAGAAGAAGCGCGCCGCACCGGGGTGGGCGTGCCGTGTTCGGGATGTGCACCCGAGGAAACACCCGATTGGGGATCCGACGGGAACATGCGGTTTCAGACTCCGATCAGCAAAGCCAATGGAGTATACGTGTAAACCCGCGCGCGCCACCCCCATGTCCCCTTCCGTCACTTCACCGCCGGGATGAAACTGCGATGATTCGGCCATGAATCGTCACCCAATGGCCCTGAAAACCACACTGGCATCCCACGCAGCACGGCTGTTGGCCATTCTTCTGTTGCTGCTGGCCGCCATCGTGGGGCCCATCCGTGCTGCGCAGGCTGCTGCGGTGGTCACCACCGACCAGGTCCGCGCCGAGCTGCTGGTCCATGCCCCCCAGGGCCTGAGCCCAGGCACCCCCGCGTGGCTCGGGTTGAAGATCGTGCACAAGCGCGGCTGGCACACCTACTGGCTCAACCCCGGGGATTCGGGCCTTCCCACGCAAATGCAGTGGCAACTGCCCGCAGGGCTGCAGGCCGGGGAGATCGAGTGGCCGGTGCCGCACCGCCTGCCCATCGGCCCACTCATGAACCACGGCTACGAGGGCACCTTGTTGCTGCCCGTGCCACTCATGGTGACCCAGGCACTGCCCGATGCACCGCTGACCCTCAAGCTGCGCGCCGACTGGCTGGTGTGCGAAAACGTCTGCATCCCCGAGGGCGGAGACTTCAGCCTCACGCTGCCCGCGGGCGCCGCGCGCTCGGCCCTGGTGCGCGAAGCCGCGCTGTTCGACCAGGCCCGCGCCCAGCAAGCCGTGGCTTGGTCCGGGCTCACGGCCCAGGCCTCAGTGAGCGTCGATGGCCTCACCCTTCAGCTCAAGGGCCTGCCGCCTGCCTGGCAGGGCCAGAAGCTGGCGATCTTCCCCACGGAGGCGCATGTGCTGTCGCCCTCGGTGGAACCCCGTGCGCAATGGTCGGCTGCAGGCTGGGAAGGCCTGATGGCCTATTCGCCGCAGCGCATGGAGGCACCCAAGGAACTGCGCTTTGTGATCACCGCGCCGGGCCCATCGGGGTCGACCCAAAACTCGCCCGCGGGTGTGGTGGTCAACGCGGTCGTCACGGGCACATGGCCGGCCGCCGACAGCGCGGGTGGCGGCGCCGGGGTCGGCCAAGCGGTGCCAGGTGCCTTGGGGTCATCTCCTTCCGCAAGCCATGGAACGCCGCAAGGCAGCGCCCCATCAGGCGACGCCGCCTCGTGGTGGACCGCCGCGCTGTTGGCAATGTTGGGCGGGCTGATCCTCAACCTGATGCCCTGCGTCTTCCCGGTGCTGTCCATCAAGGTCTTCGGCTTTGCCGCCGATGCCCACAACCGGCGCGCGCTGGCCCTGGGGGGCCTGTCCTACACCGCCGGCGTGGTGCTGAGCTTTGTGGCCCTGGCGGCCCTGCTGTTGGCCCTGCGGGCCTCGGGCGAACAACTGGGCTGGGGGTTCCAGCTTCAGTCGCCGCCTATTGTGGCGGCCCTGGCCCTGCTGTTCACGCTCATGGGCTTGAACCTGCTGGGGCACTTCGAATTCGGCATGCTGGTGCCCGACCGGTGGGTCACCGCCCGCGCACGAAACCCGGTGGTGGACCACTTCCTCACCGGCGTGCTGGCCGTGGTGGTGGCCTCGCCCTGCACGGCGCCATTCATGGGGGCCTCACTGGGCGTGGCCATCACCATGCCCACGGTGCAGGCGCTGGGCGTGTTCATGGCCCTGGGCCTGGGCATGGCCCTGCCCTACCTGCTGCTGAGCCTGATGCCCACCTGGGCGGCACGCCTGCCGCGGCCGGGCGCGTGGATGCTGCGAGTAAAGCACGCCCTGGCCCTGCCCATGTTGGCCACCGTGGTGTGGCTGCTGTGGGTGCTGGGTCATCAAGCCGGTGTGGATGCTGCTGCGGCGCTGTTGGGCGTGCTGGTGGTGGCGGCTTTTGCCATCGGGGCCTGGAACTGGGGTTTGCAGGGCGTGGCGCAGACCGCCGTGCGCGGCATCGCCTTGGTCTCCTTGCTGGGGGCACTGGTTTGGACCTGGCCGCTGTTGAAGGAAGGTCCGGCGGGCCAGGCGGCACCAAGCTCGGCCAGCCTGGCCACCACCCCGGCGGCGGGCACCGGCACCGATGCACGCGACTGGGCGCCCTGGTCTCCGCAGGCGCTGGCCGAAGAACTGGCGCAAGGCCGTATCGTGTTCGTGGACTACACCGCCGCCTGGTGCGTGACCTGCCAGGTCAACAAGCGAAGCACGCTGCGCCGGGAAGAGGTGATGCAGGCCTTCAAGGCCCAAGGCGTGGTCACGATGCAGGCGGACTGGACTAGGCGCGACGAGGCCATCACGCGCGAGCTCTCGCGCCTGGGGCGCACGGGCGTACCGGTGTACGCGTTCTACCGGGCCGGTGCCGATCCCGTGCTGCTGCCCGAGGTGCTCACACCGGCCTTGGTTCAGCAGGCCCTGGCGCAACTGCCGCGCTGAGCCGGCGCACGCGCTTCAGGGCGGCAGCACGCAGTGCAGCGGCATGCCGGGCACCTCCACCCGCGCCTGCAGCACACAGCCGGCCCAGGGCTGGGCCTGGAGTTCGTCTTCAGGCCGCTTGTCACGCGCCGTGGTGACGTAGAGGGTGCGCAGGTCATCTCCGCCAAAGCAGGGCATGGTGGGACAGCGCACCGGCAGGTCCACGCTCTGCAGCAGTTCGCCCGTGGGTGAAAGCCGCACCAGGCGCTGACCTTCAAACATGGCCGCCCAGTAGCACCCCTCGCGGTCCACGGCGGCGCCGTCCGGGCGGCCGCCGTAGTCGGCCAGCGCCTGCCCTTCACGGCGCGGCTCGAAGGCCGCCATGAGGTCCCAGGAACCGACCTCGCCATTGGGCGTGGCCAAGCCCGCGCGCCAGATGCGGTGGCTGGTGGTGTCGCTGCGGTAGACGGTGCGGCCATCGGGGCTGAAGGCCAGGCCATTGCTCACCGTCACGCCTTCGGCCATGGTCTCCAGGCGGGCCGGGCCACGGCCCATGCTGAGTCGGTGGACGCGGGCCAGCGGTGGTTGGCGCGGCTCGTAGATGGTGCCGACCCAGAAACGACCCATCGGGTCCACCTTGCCATCGTTGAAACGCTCTACCGCCGTGTCGTAGGGCGCATGCACCAGGGGCGTCACCGTCCCATCGGCGGGGTTGAAGTGCACGATGCCCGTGCGCAGGGCCAGCAACAGACTGCCGTCAGCGACCGGCGCGCAGCAGGCGGTGTCGGTGCCCAGGCTCCAGTGCTCGTGCGCTTGGTGCCGCGGGTCCCATCGGTGCAATTGACCGGCCGGGATGTCGCACCAGTAAAGTTGTTGGGAAACCGGGTGCCACATGGGCGACTCACCCAGCCGGTTGGGTGGCAGCGGCAAAGGGCTCCAGTTCAATCCAGGTTCACCTTGAGGTAATGCGCCCCCGGCAGGGGGTTGAAGTAGAAGGGCGGAATCTCTTCGAATCCCAGGCTTCCATAGAGCCCGCGGGCGGCTTCCATGTCGTCCAAGGTGTCCAGCAGCATGCAGGAGTAGCCCTCCCGCAGGCCATGGTCGATCAGGGCCTGCGCCAGCAGACGACCAAGGCCGAAACGGCGAAAGGCCCTGCGCACATACAGCCGCTTCATTTCGCAGGCATTGGGGTAGTCGACGTCCGGCAAGGGGCGCACACCGCCGCAGCCGGCCAGTGTGCCGTCCACCCAGGCCAAGAGCAGCACGCCGCCTGGACCGGCGTAATGATGGGCCAGGTCCGCCAGTTCGGTCTGCACGTCCTGGAAGGCCAGGTCCACGCCCAGGCTGTGGACGTACTCCCGGATGATGTCAGCGGCCTGCTGCCAATCGCCCGGGTCGCGGGCCACGGTCAGCTCTACTGCAAAAGCGCTCATGTCGGCGCGATTGTGGCGCAGGTCGGGCTCATGGCCCCAGGCGTGCCCTGCTGGTGCCACGCGGCACCCCACAAGAAAAAACCCCGGCCGTGGGGCCGGGGTTCATTCGTGGGCCGGGGTCAGCCCATGGTGCGATCAGTAGCCGCCGCGGCCACCGCCGCCATAGCCACCACCGCCGCCGCCACTGCCGTAGCCGCCGCGGCCACCGCCGCCGCCACCACCACCGTAGCCGCCGCCACCACCGCCGCCGCCGTAGCCACCACGGCCACCGCCGCCGCCACCGCCACCACCGTAGGGGCTGCGGCCACCGCCGCCACCACCACCGCCAAAGCCGCCGCGGCCACCGCCACCGCCGCCGAAGCCACCGGGACGCTCCTCACGGGGACGGGCCTCGTTGACCACAATGGCGCGGCCTTCCAGGGCCTGGCCATTCATGCCGTTGATGGCGGCCTGCGCCTCGGCGTCAGAGCCCATCTCCACAAAGCCGAAGCCCTTGGAGCGACCGGTTTCACGGTCCATCATCACCTTGGCAGACGTCACGGTGCCGAATTGCGAGAAGGCGCCTTGAAGCGACTCATCACGCACGCTGTAGGCCAGATTGCCTACATACAACTTGTTTCCCATGGGGAAGCCCTTTCATCACTGGAACCTGGTAGAGCTTCAACCCGTCGTGAACCATTCAAGCGAAGGCGCCGCATCAAACCCAGACTCCGCCATTATGGGTCACCCCCGGAAGTGGGCTATTGAGGCGAGGGGGCTTGTGTTGTTTATTGGACTCAAGGGAAACCCACCCCTTTTTCAATCGGGGGTTTACTGGGGCCTCGCCACAATCCGGCCATGACTGCTGAATTCCCCCGCTCCTCCGGGGCCACCACGGGTACCACGGCCAGCGCCACAGCCCACACCTTCGACTATGTGATCGTGGGCGCCGGCACCGCCGGTTGCCTGCTGGCCAACCGCCTGAGCGAAGACCGCAACGTGCGCGTGCTGCTGCTGGAGGCCGGACGCAAGGACGACTACCTGTGGATCCATGTGCCGGTGGGCTACCTGTACTGCATTGGCAACCCGCGCACCGACTGGCTGTACCAGACGGAGCCTGAGGCCGGGCTCAACGGCCGGCAACTGCGCTACCCCCGCGGCAAGGTGCTGGGCGGCTGCTCCAGCATCAACGGCATGATCTACATGCGCGGCCAGCGGCGCGACTATGACCATTGGGCCGAGGTGACCGGCGACAAGAGCTGGCGCTGGGACGCCTGCCTGCCGGCCTTCCTGGCGCACGAAGACCACTGGGGCGGCCCCCGCGAAGGGCATGCGGCACCCGGCCATGACCCCACGGGTGGGCGCCGCGGCGGCGAGTGGCGCGTCGAGCGCCAGCGCCTGCATTGGCCTGTCCTGGACGCCTTCGCGAAGGCCGCGCAGGAAGCCGGCATCCCGGCCACCCCAGACTTCAATCTGGGCACCAATGAGGGCGTGGGCTACTTCGAGGTGAACCAACGCGCGGGGCTGCGCTGGAATACGGCGCGCGGCTTCCTGAAGCCCGCGGCCAACCGCCCCAACCTGGAGATTTGGACCGGCGCCGCGGTGGACCGGGTGGTGCTGGAAGAGGCCGGTGACATCGGGGCCGGGAATGGCCAAGCCGATGGAACTCGCCTGCGCGCCGCCGGGGTGACCCTGCGCCCGCAGGGCCGGGGCGACACCATCACGGTGCACGCCAAGCGCGAAGTGCTGCTGTGTGCCGGCGCGGTGGCCACCCCGGTGCTGCTGCAGCGCTCTGGGATTGGCCCGGCTTCGCTGCTGCAGCAGCACGGCATTCCCGTGCAGCTGGACTCACCCGGTGTGGGGGGCAACCTGCAGGACCACCTTCAGATTCGGGCGGTGTTCAGCGTCAAGGGCACGCGTACGCTCAACACCCTGGCCAACAGTCTGTGGGGCAAGGCCATGATCGGCCTGGAATACCTGATGCGCCGCTCGGGGCCGATGAGCATGGCGCCTTCCCAGTTGGGCGCCTTCACGCGGTCCAGTGCCGCCCACGCCTGGCCCAATGTGCAGTACCACGTGCAGCCCCTGTCGCTGGACGCGTTCGGCCAACCCCTGCACGGCTTTGACGCCATCACCGCCAGCGTGTGCAACCTCAACCCCACCAGCCGCGGCCGGGTGGACCTGCGCTCGCCCAACCCCGACGACGCGCCGCTGATCCGCCCCAACTACCTGGCCACCGACGAGGATCGCCAAGTGGCGGCCGACAGCCTGCGCCTGACGCGCCGCATTGCGGCGCAACCGGCGCTGGCCGCGTACTCGCCCCAGGAAGTCAAGCCGGGCGTGCAGTATCAGAGCGACGAAGACCTGGCCCGGCTGGCCGGTGACATCGGCACCACGATCTTCCACCCGGTGGGAACCTGCCGGATGGGGCGCAGTGACGACCCGCTGGCCGTGGTGGATTCGCGCCTGCGGGTCAAGGGTGTGGCCGGCCTGCGGGTGGTGGACGCCAGCGTGATGCCCACCATCACCAGCGGCAACACCAACAGCCCCACCCTGATGATTGCCGAGAAGGCGGCCGCCTGGATTGCCCAAGCCGTGTGAACGCCGGTACGGACAACGTTGGCTCAACGGGGCAGGGTAAGTCCCGTGAGGTCGAAATGCTCAAAGTGATTACATTTTCTCCGACTCATCGGGCTGGTCTTTGGGCCGCGCCCGAATGGAGGTCTGAGGAGACAACACAATAGGGACGTCGGAAACCCACCCGGTTCCGACGGCAGCAGCCTGATCCGGGCTGCAAATTCGCAAGAGGCGTCGGCACACCCGGCGCCTTTTGTTTTTTGCGGCCTGTGCCACACCCCTGATGCCTGACCTGCTTTCCAATCTGCCACCCGAACTGATGCTGGTGGCCGTGGCCTCGCTGATGGCGGGCTTTGTCGACGCCATCATCGGTGGTGGTGGCCTCATCCTGCTGCCGGCCCTGTTCGGGGTGTTCCCGCAACTCAGCCCCGCCACGCTGTTCGGCACGAACAAGGGCACGGCCATCTGGGGCACGGCCCTGGCCACCCTGCAGTACGCCAAGCGCGTGCAGATGCCTTGGGGCGCCGTGTTGCCGGCCCTGCCGGCGGCCCTGGCCGGCAGCGCGCTAGGCGCCTGGGTGGTCACGCAGATCGACCCCGGCG
>JAIYCN010000039.1 GCA_027487995.1 Rubrivivax sp.
AGGCCCAGCACCAGGAACAGCCAGATGGCTGCAGCAAAGGCCCAGGCCACGTGCGTACCCATGCCCAGGGCGCGTGCCCGGGTGTACATGCGGGCCCACCAAAGCATCACGGAGGCCAGGAAGAAGAAGCCGGCGATGAGGAACCACCCGCCATCATTGATGGGCGGGATCGACAGACCATATTCGGGACTCGGGGGATCCAAGGACAGCCAGAAGAGCTGTTTGACGAACTGGATCGGGTCCCAGTTCACCGAAGCCAGCATGTTCATGCCAATGATGGTGAACCAGAGCAGCCCGCAGAACAGGGAAGCCAGGCCCAGCCTTCCGAGGTAGATCGGGCCGATCTGGGCATTGCCAAATCGACCAAGCAGGTGAAACAGCCAGGGCTTGAAGTCCCGGGAACTGTTGTAGGGGCCCAGCGGGACGCCGTCATGCAGATGATGAGACGTCGGCTGAACGGTGGTGAAGAGGTTTTGGTAATCAGCCACGGATCGCTCCTGAATATGGGTCGCCGACGTTCACTTCCAGATGGGCATCGCCAGCCACCAGCCCCACCACTCGGGCCAGCCGCGTGTCCAGAAGGGGCCGCTGATGACGATGCACACGGCGCTGAAGAAACCGGAGGCCAGGGCGAGGAAGAGGCCCAGGCGGTGAATGCCCAATGTGCCGATCGAGTAGCCGATCGTGTCGCGGAAGAACGTGTCCTCGTATTCCGGGGTCTTCACCAACTGACCTTTCTTGGGGTTGGTGGCGGAAAGCACGAGTGCTCCATGCAGCGACAGGGCGAAGGTGGTGGCGAAGAAGAAACTCACCGCCAGCATGTGTGCAGGGTTGTAGTGGAAATGCAGGTACTGGTAGCCCACGTTGGACACCCAGTCCAGGTGACTGAAGATGCCGTAGGGGAATCCGTGGCCCCAGGCGCCCATCAACACCGGGCGAATCACCACCAGGGTGAAGTAGGCGAAGATGGCCATGCCGAATGCCGCAGGCACGTGATAGCCCATCCCCAGTTTTCGGCAGATCTCCACTTCGCGCATGGCCCATGAACCGAAGGCACCCAGCGCGCACACCGTGATGATCTGCCAGAGCCCGCCCTCCATCAACGGCGCCAGCTTCAGACCGTAGGAAAGATCAGGGGGGGCAATATTGATTTGCCACACGTTCCAGGTCGGTCCCTGTGAGGCTCCCCACAGAATGAGCACCGTGCCCAGGACAGCGAAGAAGATCGTGGTCACGCCGAAGAAACCGACGTAGAACGGTCCGACCCAGAAGTCGAAGAGGTCTCCGCCGACCAGGGTGCCGCCTCTGACGCGGTACTTCTTTTCAAAATTCAACATGGCCATGATTGGTCCTCCAACCCGAGTTCTGCCCGGGTGCCGCCCGGGTTTTGGTAAGGTCAGCCGAGGCTGCCCTCCCACGCCAGCGGCAAGACGGGTGAACCGTCAAGCCGCTTGCGGGTACTGCGGTGGGTACTGCTTACTTGCCGTTGGATGCCACAGCAGCCGGCATCGGCGCATTGGCCGAGGCCACGGCAGGCTTTTTGGCTCCGTCGAACCAGTTGTACTTGTTCGTGCTGAGCAGGACGAGGTGAATCATCGCTGCCAGACCAAACAAGAAGATGCCTTGAACGACCATCGCCCGAAGGGGGTCGTAAAGACGCCAGATTCTCCACATAGGTGTGCTCCTAAAGTAAGTGGGACATGAAGGTGTAGACCGCCGCCTTCACTCCGCCAAAGATGCTCGTCATGCCTTCGGCACCGGGCAGCCAGGTCCGCCAGTGCAAGCCCAGGGCCGTGCCCAGAAGGGCAATGACCAGAAACACGGCGTAGCCCAACACGAAGATGAGCGAAGTGCTTCGCGCATCGTCATGGGGGTGCAACCGCGCATGTTCGACATGGGTATTTGCCATTACAGATCCTCCTGTCAGGTGACCTTCAAGCCTTCAGAGCCAGGGACGCCAGATCCAGACGAGCAGGTGTGCGACCACGGCGACAGCCGTGAAACCCACAAATCCTTGAACCCAGTAGGTGTGAAACTCCTGGGCCTCGTCATCGGTCAGGCCAGAGATCGAAGTTCTCCGTTCAGCCATCGAGATGCTCCTCAAATGCAGCCTTGCGGCTGTTCGCCTGCGAAACCCGCGCAGCACGGGAAGCCGCGGCGGAATGCCGCGACATCGGTTGTCCGAACTGCTAGGACATGATGGGAACCCAGGACGATGAGACTCATGCCGTCACCTCCGGAGCTGTTGTTTTGTGTTGAGCGCGGCCGCTGGGCAAGGTGCTCGGCGTGTGGCCCAAGGCCTGACGGATTCGGTCAATGCTCACGCGCTCGGCGCCATCACGGCGCGTCAGCTGCTCGGCTCGGTCACGCAAAGTCTTGGCAGCTGAGATCTGCACCAGCACCGGCTGCTGCTGCACCCAATCACGCAGAGCGTCCTGCGCCTCGTCGTCCCAAGCCAGCAGCGTTTCTGCGCCAGTGATGCCCCGCGCCGGCGTGGCCTGAACCTGATCCATTTCGGTGCCCAGCGGCAGGATGTGGAACAGGGCATCGAACAGCGCGTTGCATACTTCCTGCACCAGGTATGTGGCGCCGGCGTAACCCATGAAGGGCGTGCCCGTATGGCGCCGGATGATGGCACCCGGGAAGGAAGCCGGTATGTAGGCCGCACGCATGGGTCCCTTTTGGCCGGCCTCGGCCAGATACATCCGTTCGTTGAAGCTGCCGAAGAGAATCAGCGGCGTCTTTTCATGCACCAGGCGGCGTGCATTCACGTTGTCGGTCTTTTCGCCGGCCCTGCGCGAGACAGCAAAGTGGCAGGGCAGTCCCATCTCCTCTTCCAGGAAATGGCGAACGCCCCGGGCGTAGGTTTCGCCGGCGACGATCCCAAAACTCGCTGTACCGAAGAAATCCTGCGTCACAGACCGCCACAGGTCCCACAGCGGCTTGATCGTCGTGTGCTTCTCGCGCTCGATGAAGGGTTCAGGATCCAGACCCAGCAAGGTGCCCAGTTCGCGCAGGAATGCCGTGGTGCTGTGCAGGCCAATCGGGGCTTGCAGATAGGGCCGTTCCAGCGCTTCGCACAAGGCCCGTCCGAACTCACGGTACATGCAGATGTTCACATCCGCGTTGGCCAGATTCGCCACATCCGCCAAGTGGCTGCCCAGCGGGAAGGTCATGTTGACCTCAGCCCCGATGCCCTGCACCAAGCGCCGAATCTCGGCCAGGTCGCTTGGGCAGTTGAA
>JAIYCN010000211.1 GCA_027487995.1 Rubrivivax sp.
ATGCCGCGCTGGGCCTTTCCGGATTTCCGCTTTCCGCCGGCGTGGGCGGCAACAGCGGATGGATGGCCCGCTGCGGCTGCTGCGCCACGTCGTGCCCGATGAACGCCAGCAGCATCTGCAGGCCCACCAGGGTGGGCAGGGCCGAGAGCATGATCGTGCCCAAGGGCGTCGGCACACCGGTCTGCAGGGCCTGCGCCCATGTGCTCAGGCCGAAGGCCACGCCAAAGCCGAGCAACCCCGCACCTGCCACCAATTCCAGCGAGGCCACGCTGACATCGCGCAGGAAGTAGTTGTAGGCCAAGCGCTTGCACAGGTTCACCATGTGCTTGCCCGCGAACTCCGGCAGCACGCGCGCCACGCGCAGGTTGCTGCGCTCATCGGCATACACCGCATCCATCGGCACATCAACCACCGCGGCCCGCAAGGTTCCCAGGCGGAAGAGCATGTCGGTTTCGAAGAAGTAGCGACGGCTGACCCGGTCCAGTTCCAGGTAGGGCAGCAGACGCGCGTGCACGGCGGTATAGCCGTTGGTCACGTCGAACAGGCTCCAGTAGCCGGTGGACAGCTTGGCGATGAAGCTCAGCATCGCATTGCCCAGAAGTCGAACCCGAGGCATGCCGCTCAAGGACCTCAAGGTGAAGAAGCGGTTGCCCTTGGTGTAGTCGGCCCGTTCCTGAAGGATGGGTGCAATGAACCGCGGAATGAGCGCCGGGTCCATCTGTCCGTCGCCATCGAGCTTCACCACGATCTGCGCACCCTCTTCGAGCGCCGCACGGTAGCCCGTGATCACGGCACCCCCCACGCCCTGGTTGCGGTCGTGCCTCAGCACCCGAACCCGAGGATCACTCACGTGTGTTTCCACCCAAGCCCCGGTTCCTTCGGGGCAGGCGTCATCCACCACGTAGATGCGCCACACCTCGGGCCCGATGCGCGACAACACCCGCAGCACCTGATCCTTGCAACGGTAGCAGGGCAGCACGGCTGCCACGCGCTCAGCGTCGGCATCGGGCGTGTTGAGGTGGGCCATCATTCCCGCATTCTAGGAATGCCCGCACAATCTGTGCATGGCGCCCTCTGAGGAATCGCAAGCCTTGCCTTCGTACCGCAGGTCCGACCAGGCCGACGTCTCGGCAGTCGAAGCCTTGCGCGGCCTGGCCGCTCTGATGGTCCTGGTCAGTCACTATGTGGTGTTTGTGCGCGAAGGCGCCGGGCCATGGGGCCTGGCCGCCACGGGGGTTGACCTGTTCTTCGTGCTCAGCGGATTCGTGTTTGCCAGGGCGCTTTGTCAGCGCCGCATCGCCTGGGTGCCTCATCTGCTTCGGCGATTTTTCCGCCTGTACCCGCTGTACCTCCTCGCCCTGCTGCTGTACGCAGCGCTCAGGCCCGAAGAGGGTCGCTGGTCGGCATGGTGGTCGCATCTCTTCATGCTGCACACCACGGGCGACCTGGCGCTGGCCACCGCCTACAACGTGGCCTTCTGGAGTCTGCCTCCGGAAGTCGAGTTCTATCTCGCACTGCCATTGTTGGTGGCGCTCCTGGGCGCGGTGTCCAAGCGCTCTGCGGCGGGCCTGTGGTGGCTCGTTGGGGCAGCGGTGGCGGTGAAGCTGGCGCTCGTGTCCATGGCCCACCCGGGTGAAGCCCCGGACACGCTGCGCAGCGTCCTCACGGTGCATCTGCCCGGGCTGCTGGTGGAATTCCTGTTGGGCAGCGCAGCCGCGGTGGCCACCGGCCATGTCCAGTCCTCGCCATTGGGTGCCCCTTGGCCCCACCGCGCACGCACCATGGGAGCGGGCGCGGGCTTGGCCTTGATGGTGCTGTTGTGGTGGGTCTACCTCAACGAACTGGCCACACCGCAGGCGGCCGCCCAGGCAGCCTTGTGGCTGACCGGCAACTTCGGTTTGTTGATGGCGCTGGCATTCGCACTGCTCCTGCTGGGCTTGAATCCCGTGCGGCCTTTGGCACTAGACAGTCCAACACCGTCTCCATCACGTAACGCAGCATGGACGGCCGCGGCGCTCTGGGCAGGCCGCCTCAGCTACGGCCTGTACCTGTTCCACAACGCGGCACCCGTGCTGGCGCGCCGCTGGTGGCCTGAACTCTCAGGTTGGCCCCTGGTGCTGGCCAGCCTGGGCCTGACGCTCGTCACCGCCTGGGTGCTGCATCTGGCCGTCGAGGCCCCGTGCCGCAGATTGGGGCGCTCACTGGCCAACGCTGTGCAGCGCCGCGCCTGACCATTTCTCGAAAGCCACCCAGCCCCGACTGGTTCGCGCCCAGTAGTGGCCGGGCTCCAGCAGGTTCCACTCGTCGTGCGTCAGCGGCACAGCCGGTCCCCAGCGCACCCAGGCCGGGTCACCCGAGGGCACGGGTGACAAGGCGCTCACGGCCCCCAAGGCCTGCGAAGCCCTCAGCGCATCCTGCAACCGCACTACCTTGCCCGGCAGTTGTCCCATGCGCTCCATTCCTGGCCACAGCCACCGCAAGGCGCGATATGCCCACGATCGCCGCTGCAGGAAAACCGCCTCACCCCGTGCCATCAAGGGCGCCTTGTGGGGCTGATGTCGCCACGAGTGCACCGCATCCAACGCTGGCACCACCGCCAGTTTCCAACCGCCCGCACGCAATCGGGCGCTCAGGTCCGCATCCTCAAAGTACATGAAGAACGCGGGGTCGAACAAGCCGAAGGTGCGGCCCAATGACTCCACGGCCGATCGACGCAGCATCAACACCGCCCCGGCCAGCATCTCCACTTCCACTGCAGTGGGTGCGGCCATCAGACGCCGTGTGGTAGCCACCTGCACATCGGCCCAACCTGCGGTATCCCGGCGCGAAGCGAAGGCGCGGCGCCACCGCGCCGAGGGCTCCTGCGGCGTGGGGCAGGGCAGCACCCAGCCACCCGGGCGGTCCCACCAGGTGCGCGGGCTCACCGCCGCCAACTCCGGGCGCTCCCGAAGCGCCTGCGCCAACTGCAGCGCGGCCTCAGCCGTGATCTGCGCATCCGGATTGAGCAACAGGACGAAGGGCGCTTCGCTGGCGGCCCAGGCCGCATTGCAGCCCGCACCGAAGCCCACGTTGCGTGCCAACACGTGCAGCCTCACTTCGGGCCAGTGGGCCAGTGCCGAGGACAAGGCCCGGGCCTGTGCCTCGTCCTCTGAGTTGTCCACCACGTGGATCACGCCATGCGGCCAACCGGGCTCGGCCGTGCCATCACCGTCGCCAATGCGCGTGCCATGAGAGCTTCGCAAGTGATGGACCGCCTGCACCACCGCTTCCCATCCGCGGTAGTTCACCATCATCACATCCACGCATGGCGTTTCGGTCATACGCCCCAAAGCAGTGTCAACCGAACTCATGCTGGGCCGCCTTCCACGCGCGGCAGATTGGGCAGCATGTCCATCGCCCACCACCGCCCAGGCTCAGCGGCAATCGCCCGGCCCATGAAGTCGTACAGGCGGGGCAGCGTGGCCGGATCATGGGAGTCCCCCGCCTCACACCAGTGCCATTCATAGCGCCGCCCACCCAGGTGGCGACACACAAAGGCCGCCATCGGTGCATTCGCATGCTGGGCCAGTCGCAGCGCGCCACCGGCCATGCGCCTACTCCCGCCCATGAAATCCACCACCATCTCCGCGCCACCTTCCAGCACCGGTGCATCCGCCAACACCACCAGGGTCTCGCGCCGCTCCAGCATCCGGTAGAACGGGCGCAGGCCGTCTTCCATGTTCACCACCGCACCGCCATGAAGAGCTTGTTCAAGGGCCCGGTACTTGGCTTGAAAGTGAGCCGATACGGCCGGCTCCACACGGGGGTCGTTCGGCACGGCCGATGCCATGGCATTGACCGTGCACCCACTGGCTTGCGCAGCGAATGCAATGCCCAGGTAGAAGCTGTCGAAATGCGGCGTCAGCAGCACAAGGCCACGCTCTCCCGCAGCGGCAGCCAGGCGCGCCGGCGCGTCAGACGGACTGAATCGGCAGTCCAGTTCACCCCATCGCCGCTCGTGCATCAGCCAGGCTTCGAACTCATCGCGCGCCTCGGCGTGAAAGCGCTGCGCCACCCAGGCTGCGGAATCACCCTTCGCAGCCCCGCCCAGGCGGGGCGACACCTCGGCGATCTCGCCAGCCGCCTGCGCGCTCAGTCGTTGGATATGCCGGGTTCGCAAGGCCACCGAACGCCAGTCGCGCCCCATCAGCCCGTTCATCCATCCGCGCAACGCGGCCAACGCATAGGCTACCGGTAAAGGTGCACGGCCCAACCAGGGCAACAGCCGGGCATAGTCCCAGCGGTGCAGCCAACGAACCAGCCGCCAGCGCCGCGGCAGTGCGGGTTCCGGGGCTCCCGGCGGGGCTGCAGAACTGTCAGCCATGGCCTTCACCCACCGCCTGAAAGTGCTGCTCGATGAACGCCCGCACATCACCCGCTTGACGGACCTCAAAGCACGGCGTGAACACCGGCAACTGCGCAGCCCACTTGCGTTCAAAGACTTCACCGCTGCGCGCAATACGGTCCAGCACGCGGCGCGGTGCAGCGCCCTCACGCGGCGTGCCCGAAGCATGGCGCACCGGCGCATGCAGCACCGCCGCGCTCAGGCCACGCGCCGTCGCCTGCAGGCACAGGTCGGTGGCATAGAAGTCAAAACCAAGTTCAGGGTCCAGAAGCAAGCCGCTGTCGGCCCGCACCGCCACCAGTAATTCATCCAGGCTGCTGGCCGTGCAGGGCAGGGCAGTGGGCTCCACCAAGTGTGCTCCGCGGTCCCACACGTCCCCGGCCCGCACCGCCTCTTCGCCAAAGCCGCTCAAGCCATACACGCCGGCAACGGCCAGGTCAGGCCATCGCTGCAGCGCATGTTGCAAGGCCTGCGTGAACTGCGCCGCCCAACCCTCGGCAAGGCGTACATCCTGGTGAATCCACACCACCCAGGGCGCCGCTCCTGCATCATTGGCAAGGGCTGTGTCCTCATCGCCACCAAGGCCCGCAGACCATGCGCGCGACAAACGCTCCAACACCGGGTTGCAAGCGTGGGCCGCGCTGCGCGCACCATGCACCAACACCACCCGGGCAAAGCCCGTCCCACGCGGCGCCAAATCAGGCGAGGCCATCAACTCGCGATGCAGCACTGCCTTGTCGCTCACCGCACACACCAGGTGCAGAGCAGGGCTTGCGATGTTGTGGTCCACGCCGGTTCCCTCAGAGAAAGTCCGTGTCACCGGCCATCATCCACCAGGAAGCCCCTTCCAGGTCCCGCTCGCTGAACCGCCCGGCAACCGGGATGCCCAGTCGGGCTACCTCGCCCGACCCGGCTGGTGATGTGTGCGCCAGCATCGCCCAAGGCCGCGCACTGAACCAACCGTGCATCTCCGAGGCGCCGCCGTCCAGGCTGCACCTCAGCGCATGCGCCCACGCCAAGCGCAACATCGCGGGCGGCCCAATCCAGTCCAACCACATGGTCTTGTGCAGATCGTCGCGCACCACCACCACCCCGCTGGGCCATGGGTGCCAAGGCCTGCGCAGCCCCAGGAAGCGCACAGGCCCCAGCGCCGCTCCGCGGGGCTGTGCCAAATAGCGCCAGTGCAGCGCCTCCCAGCCGCGTTCGCCCACCACCGCATCGCGCAAGTCGTTGCCCATCAAGGACCATCCGCGTTGGGCCGCCCCCAATGCGCCTGCCGGGTCCAGCTCCTCGGCCAACCAAGGGTCAGGGCCTTGCGCACCGTTCCCCAGCACCTGGTCCATCACGGGGCGCGCTGTGTCGGTCCACACCGCAGCCATCACCGGCCCACCGTCGCGCAGCAGGCCCAGCATTTCAGCCAACTTCAGGTGGCGGTGGCTCGGAAATCCATAACCCACATCGAATGGCGCGCCATGCGCCAATGCCTGACGACCGCCAAGGTCCGACGCCGCAGACACAGTCCCCAACTGCCGCCCATACAAGGCCGCGGAAACGCGCGCAAACGCGCCACCGCGCCGCCCCACTTGTCGCCAGGGCTCGCGCACCATCACATCCGTGATCTGCAGCCCCTTCAGCCGTTGCCCGCGCCACCACAGCGGGCGCGGCACCCCACCACAGAACGCGGCCAGTTCCCCATCCCGGAAGAGGCCCGCGCCCACCCCCTGTGCGTACTTCCATCGGAACCAATCCGCATCCACCTCCGAGCCGAACACTTCGCGGTGCGCGCGCACCAGCGCATCACCCCACTCGGGGCTGTTCGCAAGGTCCTGAAGCTCCAGCGCCGCGCCGCCCACGGTGTCCTACATCCAGCGCCGCGGCAGGCTCACGAAGCCCTGCAGCGGTCCGTCCTGCTCCACCGTCACCTGTGCGGCCTGCATCACCTGGTCATAGGGGTGCAAGCCGTCCTCGGACAACAGAAACGCCGTCAGTGAATAACGCCCCTTCAGCAAGGGCACCTGGGTCAGCACCATCTGCGCCCATCCGGTGCCGTCCGCGTTTCGGTGCACCACGGCCCCGTCCAGCAGGGACAGCGCGCTCGACACCGTCAACCCGTTCTCATCTGAAATGCCCACGGCTACAGTGGGCGTGGGCAGCGCCGGATCGCTGGCGAAGTGCCAACTCAGCACCACATCGTCCACCCCGCTGCGAACCTGCGCGCGCGCACCCGGCGGTGCGCCACGCGTGGCCACGGTGAAGCCCGTCAGCCGCGCAGTGCCAGGCGCGGCCACCGGCGCGGAGGGACCACCCTGATCATCAGCCCCAGCCCCAGCCGCAGCCTCAGACCCCGCCAACATGCCACCCCAGTTCAGCCGATCCAGCCCGTTCAGGTTGGCCTGGTAAGCCCCGCACACCTCCGAAGCCGGTCCGCTCATGCGCACCGTGCCGCCGTCCAGCCACAGCGCCCGCTCGCACAGGGCCTCCACCTGGTACATCGAATGCGAGCAGAACAGGATGGTCGCCCCAGCCGAGCGCAGCTCCATGATGCGTTCAAAACTCTTGCGGGCAAACGCACCGTCGCCCACGGAAAGCGCTTCATCGATCACCAAAATATCCGGCTCCACCGATGTGGCCACCGCAAAGGCCAAGCGCATGAACATGCCCGAGCTGTACGTGCGCACCGGTTGATCGGCAAATTCGCCGATGTCGGCAAAGGCCAGCATGTCCTCCAGTCGCGCCCGCGCTTCCTCTGCGCTCAGGCCCAGCAGCGCCGCATTCAGCAAGGCGTTCTCACGCCCGGTGAACTGCGGGTTGAACCCCGCCCCCAGTTCCAGCAAGGCCGCCACGCGCCCGCGCACGGCCACATGTCCCGTGGTGGGTGCCAAGGTGCCGCACAGCAGTTGCAGCAGCGTGGACTTGCCCGCGCCGTTGCGCCCCACCACGCCCACCACTTCACCACGCGCCACCTGCAGGTCCACATCGCGCAGCGCCCAGTGCAGCCGCGTCTGTGATTGCCCGCGCAACTGGTGCATCAGCCGTTGCCATGGCGAAGCCGCCATCAGGTAGGCCTTGCCCAGCCCCATGCACTCAATGGCCGGCTGCAGGCGCTCACGGCCGCCCACGCCCATGCCCATGCCATCCAGCTGCGGCGCGTCAGACGACATCGGCAAACCCCGCACGCACCCGCTGGAACAGCGCCGCACCCAACACGGCCACCACCAGTCCCAGTCCCAGGGCTCCACCCACCACGGCCAAGTCGGGCGCCTGCCCGGCCACCACCACTGCTCGGGTCTGCTCCATCACCAAGGCCAGCGGGCTCCAGCCCAGCGCGTCGCGCAATCCTTCGGGCAGGCTGCGCAGCTCATAGAACACCGGTGACAAAAACAGCAGCGCTCCCAAGGCCGGCGCCACCAGTTGCCCCACATCCTTCACGTAGGTGCCCACGGCCGCCAGCGCCCACATCAGGCCCAGCCCCAATGGCAATAGCGGCAACCACACCAGCGGCAGCCACAGCACCGTCCATGTCAGCGAACCTGCCGCCAGAGCCTGCGCCACCAGCGTCACTGCCAGCCCGGCCACCAGCGGCACCATCGCCGCCAATGCCGCCACCCAGGGCAGCACCTCCAGCGGAAACACCACCTTCTTCACCAGGTGCGGCACATCGCTCACCAGGCGCGGAGCGCGAGACAGGCATTCGGCCAACCAGTTGAAGGGCAGCAGCGCGCACATCAAGCGCACGGCGAAATCCACATCACCCACCCAGCCAGAGGCGCCGTCCGCAGCGGCACCCCCGGCACCGCCCCAGCGCACACCCATCGCATGCCGCAGCACCAGGGTGTACACCGCCACCATCAGCAGCGGTGCCAGCACCAGCCACACCCAGCCCAGCCACTGGCCGCGGTAGCGCTCGGCCACATCACGCGCCGCCAGTTGCCGCACCAGGGCAAAGGCACGCGCCGGCCACAGCAATGCCCAAGCCGGTGCCGGTCCCAGCCGCGCCTGGTCACCACCACGGCTGTGTTCAGCGTTCTGCGGAAGACTCATGCGGCCACCGTCCTCATGCCTTTGGCGGCTCTTGCCGTCCGTCGGCGATGTCCTGCAGCATCCGCGCATTCAGCACGCGCAACTCATCGCCCTCGCGCAGCAGCACGCCATGCGTGAACAGCAGTTGAAACGCACGCGTCACGGTTTCCCGGCTGGCATTGATCATGATGGCCAGTTCCTGGTGCGTGGGCACCTGCGGGATGGTCAGCGCCGCCGCTCCAGGGCCCGAGGCCTGCTGCGCCAGTTGAAGAACCAGCACGCACAGGCGCTGGAACGGATTGGGCAAGCCCAGCAAGGTGCGCTGTGCCGTCACCGCCCGCAGGCGCGTGGCCAAGCGAAGCATCACATTTCGGCTGAGCTCCGGAAATCGGAAGATCAGGTCGCGCGCAGCCTGCGCCTCCAACACCGCCACCGTGCTGGTGGTGGCCGCCACCACAAATTCAGAAGCCGGCTGGGCATCGATCACGCTGAGCTCCCCGTAGAAGTCACCCGGGTCCACGAAGTACAGGCCCACGCTGCGGCCATCCACCGTGAAATCCACCCCCTGCAGGCGCCCGCTGACCAGAAAGCCAAGCTCGGCGGCCGGCGCGTCCTTGGCCGCCACCACCGCACGGCGCGCCACTTCCCGCAGCTGCATGCGCGCCGAAAGGTCCTCCAGCACATCCCGCGGCAAGGACCGGATCAGGCCGAACTGGCCCAGGATCTGCTGAGAAACTGGCATGCGCGCGGAGTTTAGCGGCAGCACCCATCGGTCCGGTCATGTGACCCGGAGCACATGCCAAGCCACGATTCGGGTGACAAAATCGCTTGATGATGCCCAAGTTGTGCACCTACCGCTCTCTTGTCGCCGGCCTGCCAGCGGTGTGGGCTGCGGCATGGCTCGCGCTTGTGCTCAGCCTGCAAGGCCCTGCCCTGGCGGCCGAAGGGTCGGCCGCCGTCGGCCAGGTCTCGCTGCTGGTCGGTCAGGCACGCGTCACCTCCGCTTCGGGCCAAACCCGTGCGTTGGAGCGTGGTGCCGAAGTCCGCATCGGTGACCGCCTGGAGACCGAGGCTGGCGGTCACGTCCACCTGCAGTTCGTGGATGGTGGTCGCATGAGCCTTCGGCCTTCCAGCCGACTGGTCATAGAGGATTACACCGCGCCCCAGTCGGGCCGTCCGTCGTCCGGCGCCATCCGGTTCCGGCTCGAAGACGGGGTGGTGCGCAGCATCACCGGTGCTTGGGGCGAGGGCGCGCGGGATCGCTTCCGTCTGAACACGCCGCTGGCGGCCATTGGGGTCAAAGGGACGGATTTCGCGGTCCGCGCCGAATCCGACAAGACCGCGGCGGCCGTCTATACCGGCGCCATCGTCGTCACCCCGCTGGACATGGGCTGTGCGGCCACTTTGGGGCCCTGCAACAACGGCAAGGAACGTCTGCTCACCGAGGCCATGAAGGGCCAGATGGTGGAGCTGTCCCGCGCTCAATCGGTTCCTCAACTGGTGCCGGCCGTTGACCTTCTGGCCGCCGGCACCCGCGCAGCGCCCCTGGGTGTCGCATCCAATGCCAGGGCTGCCGGCGGGCCGTCCGTGGTGGCGGCGTCCAGCAGCGCAGGCGGCACCGACCGCTCCCCCGCCAGTGCGGTGGCCGCGGTGGACAGGTCCATCGGTGAGGCGCTCGCCGCCAATGCGGCGCGTCAAGCGTCGAACGTGCCCGCGCCGGTGGTCACGGATTTCACCTGGGGCCGCAACCAGAACGCCTTGGTCGGCGACACCCTCAGTGTTCCCTCAAGCCAGCTCATGTCCCAGGGCGCCCGCCCCACCGTGGGCATCTTCAGCTACACCCTGTTCACCACCGCGGCACCCCTAAGCGCCAACGCCGTGTTGGGTGGGGGTGAAGCGGCCGTCTCCCTCCGGTTGGCTGACAGCTTCGCGGGGCTTGTGGACATCTACGGACAGGCCATTGAAACAGTCAAGGTCACGGGCGGTCAGCTCAACCTCGATTTCGCCCGCTCCCTGTTCAGCACCTCATTGAATCTGTCGGGGCAGCAGCTGGGCCAGGACTCCCTGCGCGCCAGCGGAAACATCTCATCGGCGGGTCTCTTCTATGCGGCCGACGGCAACCAGATCGTGGCCGGCGCCATCAATCCCAGCGGCAAGCAAGCCGGCTACCTCTTCGAAAAGCGCGTGCAGCCTGGCATCGTCCGCGGCATCACGCTCTGGGGGCGATGAGCACCCCGGGCCGTCGCGGCCTGCTTGGCGGGCCGCGAGCCACGGCATGGGTCTGGTGGGCGGGTGCGGCCTTGGCGCTGCTGGTGACGCTGCTCCTGCAGTCCGCACCTGAAGGCACCGTTCGCCAGTGGGAGCAGCGGTTCACCGACGCCGCATGGCGCCACCTGGCCCAGCCCTTGCCCGAGCGGCGCGTTGTGCTGATCGACATTGATGAGCGCAGCGTATCGGAGCTGGGGCCCTGGCCCTGGTCGCGGGACACGCAGGCCCGCTTGATGGACGCCTTGGCCGGCATGGGTGTGCGTCAGCAAATATGGGATGTGGTGTTTGCCGGCCCCGGCGCGCAAGTTGCAGGCAACGAATCTCTCAGCCGGGCCATTGCCCAACATCGCCCGGTTCTCGCGCAAGTGTTCGGCATGGAGGCGCAGCCGGATGCAGCTGCGCATCGGCCGTTGGAAGGCCAACTTGCGGGGGCCTTGCCGTGGGCGAACTGCCCCGAGCCCTTCGAAACCGCACAGGCCTACCTTGCCAACAACCCCGCCTTGCTGGCCACCGGCAAGGCCACTGCGGTCGGCCACATTACGCCTAGGCTGGCGCAGGACGGCGTGCTTCGTCACCAGCCGGCGGTCGTCTGCGCCCAGGGCAAGGCCTACCCGGCGTTGGCACTGGCTGCGGTGTCGCAGGCCATGGGGTCTCAGAACTGGCGGCTGCATCGCGGCGGCCCGCTGGAGGCGCCGTGGTCACTCACGCTTTGGCCCGAAGCTGCCAGTTCCTCCACGGCAGGCACCGAGCCCAGCCCAGGCCCCTCGGTGCAGCGGGCACCCCGCTCCGCCGACCAGGCCGTTGCGGCATCTCCCTTGCTGACCATCCCCTTGGAAGCCAACGGCGATTGGGCGGTCGGCTGGCACCGCCACCCGGATGGTTGGTTCTCGCTCAACGCGTCCGATGTGCTGGCCGGCCGTGTCCCCAAGGGCCTTCTGTCCGGCACCTGGGTCGTGGTCGGTGGTTCTGCCTTCGGTTTGAATGACCGCATCGTCACTCCCTTGCAGTCCTCCGCCGCCGGGTTCGTGGCGCACGCCCAATTGCTGGCCAACGCGCTGGACGCCTCCACACCCACACGCCCCTTGGCCCATTCCGCGCTGGAGGCCGGGCTGGCTTTGGCGGTGTTCGGGTTCCTGGCCGGGCTGTCCGTGTTCACCACCAAGTCTTCACCCGCGGGCGGCGCCGCTGCTGTGCCGAACGCAGCGAGCAGCGGTTCAGTCAGCGTACCCGCCTGGATCATGCCGGCGGCCATGCTGTCCCCTTTGTTCTTCCTGGGCCTTCATGTCCTGCTGCTGAGTCAGGGTGTCGTGCTCGGTTGGATGGCGCCGGCCTGCGGCGTGGCCCTGGCCGGTCTGACCGTCGGCGCATGGGCCCAGGCTCGAAACCGCATCGAGCGCGAACGACTCTACGGCCACCTCGCCAGCTACCTGCCGGAGCGGGTGGCCCAGGTTCTGGCAGGACGCTCACCATCCGACCGCATTGACGCCCGTGCCGAAGAAGTCGTGGTCATGTTTGCAGACATCCGCAACTTCAGCGCCTACTGCGAAGCGCGCCCACCGACCGAAGCGGCGGCTGTGCTTCACGCCTTCTACACCTGCGCCCATCAAACGGTTCAGGCGCACGGCGGCGTACTGGAAGCGCTGCAGGCCGACAGCATCATTGCCGTGTGGCCCACCGAAGCCTCCGCGGCCGGCGGCGGCGGCACCACCTTGCCTGGTGTGCGCGCGGCCGTGGCCGCTGCGGTTGAGTTGCAGCAGCGTGTGGTGGCCATACTCCCCGACCCGGCACCTGCAGGGCTCGAACCCCTGGCCCTGGGCATAGGCCTGGAGTCAGGGCCCTGCATGAGTGGATCCATTGGCCCGGCATCCCGGCGCACGCATCTGGTGATGGGCCGAACCGTGACCATCGCCAGCCGCCTGGTGGAGATGACCGCTGAATTGGCACACCCCATCCTGGTGGGCGAGGGCCTGGCCGCCCGGCTGGGTGGTGCGCTGGGCACGGCCAGCCTGCGGTCGCTGGGCACCTTCATGTTGGAAGGCCTGAGGGTGCCGCACCACATCTACGCCTGGCTGGACGGAGGGGCTGGGATACCATCCCACCGTCCGGGAGTTGGTTCTGCGGGTGCAAGGTCTGCACCCCTGCCCCCCGGCCCGCTGCCGTCGGGCACATCGACCACCGAGGGACCGCCGGCCACTCACCTGCACTGAAGTG
>JAIYCN010000170.1 GCA_027487995.1 Rubrivivax sp.
CGGAAATTTCTGCGGCGCGGCCCACCATGCCACGAGACTGATGATCACCGGGTAGGCGGCCATCTCCAACACCTGCCGGGCCAGGCGCGGCGCGGCCAACCCTTGGCGCGAACCGTTGACCACGATGCCCAGGGCGGACAGCGCCGTGAGCGCCAACAGGAACCACACCGTGCCCGGCACCTGGCCCATCTGGAACATGGCCAGGGTGAGCGCCCCGAAGGCCACGAATTCGCCCTGGGGCACGAAGATGACGCGGGTGACGGCAAACACCAGTACGGTGGCCAGCGCCAGCAGCGCATACACCGATCCGTTGGTCACCCCGTCGAGCGCCAGGATGCTGGCGATCGTCATGTCCATGGTGGTCAGGTCTCCTCGGTCATCCCATGTTGGAAAGGTCGGTTGCTTTTGCTTTATTAGTTAACCGACCGGTCGGTCAATTTTAGAGGCGGAACTTGGCGATTCCGATCGGCCTCAGATCAGTACAAACCCGCGTCAGCTGCAGGCTGCGCGTATGTCCTCTGGAACTTCGATGCTGCGCAGGCGGTCCGGGTTGTCGGCGTCGCGCACGCAGAACACGCGCAGTTCGGTGCCCTCGCAGATCAGGTCCTCGCCGCGCTTGATGACGTGGCGCTGCTTGAAGGTCTTGCGATTCCACTCTTCCACGCAGGTGTGCACTTCCAGGTCTTCGCCATAGGTGGCCGACTTCACGAAGCGGGTGTGGATTTCCAGCAGGGGCGTGCCGATGATGCCGCGCGTCTTGACCAGTTCGCGCCAGGGCGGGATGCCGCAGGAGACGAAGAAGTGCAGCGAACTCTGGTCCATCCAGCGGTTGAAGTTGGGGAAGAAGACGATGCCCGCAGGGTCGCAGTCGCCAAATTCCACGCGCACGCGGTGGATGTGGGTGCGCGGCGTGATGATGGCGCTGCTCATGACTTCACCACCTTGCCCGCGCGGCCCTCGAGGAAGGCCTTCAAGCGTTCCTGCGCCTGCGGCGTGCTCTCCGCAATGGCCGCCATCAGCGATTCGGTGAACAGGCCCAGACCCTGGGATTGGTCGGCGATGCGCGGCAGGGCGTGCATCACGGCATAGTTGCTCATCTGCGCATTGGTGGCGATTCGCTGCGCCAGGGCCATGCCCTTTTCAAGGCCGTTGCCGGCCGGCACCACATACTGCACCAGCCCCGCATGAAGGCCTTCCTGCGCGTCGTACACACGGCCTGTGAGCATGAGGTCGGTCATGCGCGCCACGCCCATCAGGCGCGGGATGCGGGCTGAGCCGCCGCCGCCCACGAAGATGCCGCGCTGACCTTCGGGCAGCCCGAAGTAGGCGGAGTCTTCCGCCACGCGAATGTGACAGGCGCTGGCCAATTCCAGCCCGCCGCCCACCACCGCGCCGTGCAGCACCGCCACCACCGGCACCGGGCCGAACTGGATGGCGTCGAAGGCCGCGTGCCACATGCGCGAGTGCTGAACCGCGCTGTCGATGTCGCGCGCCACCACTTCCGACAAATCCAGCCCCGCGCAAAAGTGCTGGCCTTCCCCGCTGATCATGACCGCGCGGATGCCCTCGGGCATGTTCACGAAGACGGTGTGCAACTGCTGGATGAAGGGGTCGGACAGGGCGTTGCGCTTGGCCGGACGGTTCAGGCGCAGGTGCAGCACCGGGCCATTGCGGGTGACGCGCAGCAGGTCCAGCGTGGCCAGCAGGCCTTGAACCGGTTGTTCGTCGGCGGGAGCCGAGGCGGGTTCTTTGGTGATGGAGGCAGATGTCGTCATGGGTGGACGGTTGACTTGAACGCATCGAAATTTATTTCATTTTCTGAAATAAATCCAGTCGCGAAAACCCAGAGCCGATCAGCACCAAAAAAAGAGGCCGGCCTGCCAAGAGCAGGACCGGCCTTCTTGATGGGGCCTGCGGTTTCAGCCCACGAAGAACAGCGCCAAGCAACACCCCACGCCGGCCATCCACAGTGCCGAGCGCAGATTGGCCTTGTCGGCCAGATACGCCCCGATGTAGCCGAGGCGGCACAGCACAAAGGCCACCGCCAGCGCATCCACCGTGCCCTGCGGCGCATTCAGCCGCTGCGCAATCAGCACGCCGGCAATGAACATGGGCAATGCCTCGAAGCTGTTGAGCTGTGCGGCATTCGCCCGCGCCTGAAAGCCCTGCTGACGCGCCAGCCACTGGCGCGGATCATGGTTGTCGTAGCCGCCTTCGCGGCGCGACTTCCCAAAGCCGCGCCACTTGGCGATGCCCGCGCACGCGATGGGCAGGAGGCAGGCCAACAGGATGGACGCGTCGGCGATGGTCATGGCCTTCAGCGCTCCCAGCGCGGGTCACGGGCCTGGAAGGCGCCGCGCGGCTTGCGGTCATCGAAGCGACCACCGCGGCCGCCGGGACCGTGGTTCGGACGACCGTTCGGTCCACCGTTCGGACCACCCGCACGTCGGCCCTCGGGATGACCGAACTCCGAATGACCGCGCTCCGGTGCAGCACCATCGGCACGGCGGTCAAAGTGACCCCGCGGGCGGAAGCCTTCACCGCCGCCGGGATGGGCACCCTGATATGCGCCCTGATGCGAACCCGGGCGGCCACCACCGAAGTGACCACCGGGACGCCCTGCACCGCGATGCCCTGCGTGACCACCAGGTCCACGGCGTTCACCCGCGCCCTTGGGCGGGCCCATGAAGATGCGCGGCTCGGGCTGCTGCGGCTCCAGGCCGGTCACCTGGGCCACCGGAATGGCCTGCGTGGTGAACTGTTGAATACGCTTGATCATCATCAGGTCGCGCCGCTCGGCCAGCGTCACGGCCAGGCCGCTGCGGCCGGCACGGCCGGTGCGGCCAATGCGGTGCACATAGTCCTCGGCCTTCATCGGCAGACCATAGTTGATGACATGGCTGATGGTGGGCACGTCGATGCCGCGCGCGGCCACATCGGTGGCCACCAGCACGCGCAACTGGCGGGTGCGCAGGCCCTGCAGCACGCGGTTGCGCCGGCCCTGCGGCATGCCGCCATGCAGCGATGCCACGCGGTGACCGAACTCGGCCAAACGGTCGGCCAGCCAATCGGCGTCCTGCTGCGTTGAGGTGAACACCACAGCTTGGTCGACTTCACGGTCGGCCAACAGGTGGTCCAGCAAGGCGTCCTTGTGTTGGCGGTTGTCGGCCCAGTGCAGGCGCTGCTCGATGTTTTCGTGCGTGTCGGTATGGCGCGCCACCTCAATGGTCTGCGCCTCGGGCTTGAGCAGTTCACTGGCCAGGCGGCCCACATGGCCGGCGAAGGTGGCGCTGAACATCATCGTCTGGCGCTCCGGGGGCGTTTGCTCGGCGATGTGGCGGATGTCGTCGATGAAGCCCATGTCCAGCATGCGGTCGGCTTCGTCCAGCACCAGCAGTTCCAGGTTGGACAGCACGGCCTTGCCGCTGCCCAGGTGGTCGATCAAGCGACCCGGGGTGGCGATCAGCACATCCAGCGGGCCGCGCAGGGCCTTGAGCTGCGCGGCATAGGGCACGCCACCCAGCACGGTGGCCACGCGCAGGCCCTGCACATGCTTGCCGTAGACGGTGAAGGCCTTGGCCACCTGCTGCGCCAGTTCGCGCGTGGGCGCCAACACCAGCACGCGCGGGCCGTGCACCACGCCCTTTTCGCGGCGCTTGCTGTTGTCACCGCGGGCCTGCAGCACGCGCTCCAGGGCGGGCAAGGCGAAGGACGCCGTCTTGCCGCTGCCGGTGTTGGAGGACACCTTCAGGTCCGTGCCGGCCAGAGCCTGCGGGATGGCGCGCTGCTGCACGTCGGTGGCCTGCTCGTAGCCGGCTTCCACCACCGCGCTCAACAGGGCGGGCGATAGGCCCAGGGATTCGAAAGACATGAGATTCCGATCAAGAAAAACGCCACGCGTCCGGCTTGCCTGCGCCGGGAACGTGCAGATCCGGGCAGCCCGTTTCCATACGGCGCAGACCGAAAGTGAAGTCGCAAGAGTGGAATTGAGGGTCCGGCGGGCTTGGCATGCAAGTCCCGGGACGGCCCGGTGGGTCCGAAGCGACGGCATCGCCGCCAACCAACACCAGGGAGTGTCGACCGTGAGCCGTCTTGCAGTTGCTGCGGACGGCCAGAGCCGAGAGGTCAGAGGGGATGAAGAGCTTAGAGTTTACCCTGAATCGCACGAACGTGCAGGAGGGTCGGTACAGTTGACAGATGACTGCACACTTCAAATCCTGGTGGGCCGCCTTGGCCACGGCAGGGATGCTGATGCTCTC
>JAIYCN010000263.1 GCA_027487995.1 Rubrivivax sp.
ATCTGCATCAGGGAATAAATCCCCTCCTGCATCCGGGCCCCCCCGGACGCGCTGAAGATGATGCACGGGAGCCCGCGCGTCCGGGCGAGTTCGATCGCCCGCGTGATCTTCTCCCCGGCGGCCGCGCCCATCGCCCCGCCACAGAAGCGGAAGTCCATCACCGCAACCGCCACTTCGAGTCCGTGGATGCGGCCCGTGCCGCTCACGACGGCCTCGGTCAGGCCGCTCTCCTTCTCGTAGCGCCGGATGCGGTCCGGATACGGCTGCGAGTCGACGAACTTGAGGGGATCGCTGGACCGGATCCCGCCGTCGCATTCAACGAACGTATCCGGATCGAAGAGGTGCGTGATCCGCGCGCGGGCGCCGAGCGGGAAGTGATGGCCGCTCTTGGGCGACACCATCTGGTTGTCCTCCAACTCCTTGTTGAAGAGGATGTCCCCGGAACTCGGGTCCTTGGTGTAGAGACCCTTCGGGATGTCCTTCTTCCGGACCTTCCGCACGGTGTACGTCGGTTTGTCGAAGTGCATGGGCAGGGGGTTCAGCCGTGGGCGAGGGTGGCCACGTCTATCTGTTCCGCTCCGGCGTCGCGGAGCGCGCGGGCGCAGGCGTTGACCGTGGAGCCGGTGGTAAAGACGTCGTCGACCAGGACATATCGGGCCGCGGACCGTAGCGGGACCCCGGGGGCGAGTGCAAAGGCATTCTGCAGGTTGGCCCGCCGGCGTTCCCGGTCGAAGGCGGTCTGGGTCGCGGTGTCGAGGCGGCGGACGAGCAGGCATTCGACGCGGGTTTCCCCGCCGGCCACCCGGGCCAGTTCGGCGGCGAGCAGCGCGGATTGGTTGTAGCCGCGTTCGCGCCGCTTGCGCGGATGGAGGGGCACCGGCACGAGCCGCGCCCCACGCACGTGTTCCAGCAGGTGGGGGGAGCCGCCGAAGAGGGCGGCGCAATCCGCCAGCAGGTGCAGTCCGTGGTGGTACTTCAGTTCGATCACTAGGGCCCGCACGGGCCCCGCGAACAGGCTCGCGGTGCGCGCTTCCCCGTAGGCCGGAACGAGGCCGGTGCAGCGGGGGCAATCCCGCTCTCCGTTCACGACCCCATGGAAGGGGTGTCCGCACACCGCGCAGTGGGGCGGGCGGACCCACGTGATGGCGGCCTGGCAAGCGAGGCAGAGGTGGCGGAAGCCGGCCGGCGTCTCCGCCGGTTCCACGACCCCGCCGCAATGGATGCAACCCGGGGGGAAAACGACCGCGGCGAGCCGGCGTCCCCACCTTTGGACGCCGGGCGCGAGCACGCTCAGTACCATACGCGCTCGAGGAAGAGGCCCTGCGGCGGCGCCGTCTGGACGGCGGGGGTGCGCCGCCCGGTGGCCAGCATTTCGCCCACGGCGGCGACGGTCAGCCTCCCCTCCCCGACGGCCACCAGGACCCCGGTGAGGCTCCGTACCATCTTGTAGAGGAACCCCGGCGCCTCGGCGACGAGTTGCACTCGCCGCCCGCGCCGCCGCACGTCCAGCCGCGTCAGCTCGCGCACCGTGTCCTCGCGTGCCGGGCCGTTGAGCGCGGTGAAGGCGCGGAAGTCGTGGCGCCCGCGCAGCAGTAACGCCGCGGTCCGCATCGCCTCGAGGTCCAGCGGCCGGAAGAGCGGCCAGCAGAACGGACGCGAGAAGGGGTCGGCATCGCCGAGGTGCAAGTGGTACACGTAGCGCTTGGCGCGAACCGAGAACCGGGCGTGGAAGTCCGGGGCGGCCGGACGGACGGAGCGGATCTGGATCGCAGGCGGCAACTCGCTGCGGAGCGCCGCCAGCAGGCGCGCGCGGCCGTGGGGCCAGTCCGCGTCGAAATGAAACACCTGGCCGCGGGCGTGGACCCCCGCGTCGGTCCGGCCGCTACCGTGGATCCGGATGGGCCCCTTGAACACCGCGGCCAGCCGGGCCTCGATCACGTCCTGGATCGCTTTGCCCCCGGCCTGGCTCTGCCACCCGGAAAAGGGGCCGCCGTCGTACGCGCAGACCGCCTGCCAGCGTGTGCTCACGCTTCCTCCCCCTGGTCGGCCAGCGGCGGCGGAAACCTCTGCTCGAGGTAATCCTGCAGGATCAGCGTGGCCGCCCGCGAATCAATGATGCCGCTGGCCCGCACCGCCCGCCGGCGGGAAGCCGGCAGGGAAGCCTCGGCCTCGTGGCTGGTCAGACGCTCGTCAACCAGGTGAACCGGGCAGCCGAGCTCAGCGGCCAGCCGGGCGGCGAAGGCTTCGGCCTCCTTGGCCTTCGGCCCCGCGGAGTCGTCCATGTTCAGCGGGTGGCCGACGACGAGCTCCTGAATCCGGCGTTGGCGGGCCAGCGCCAGCAGCGCGTCCCAGCGCCGCGCGGGATCCGCGTCGACGAGGGCCGGCAACGGCGTCGCGACCCCCAGCTCGTCCCCGTAGCTGAGGCCGATCCGGCGGGTCCCATAGTCAATCCCGAGGAAGCGCATCGCCCGGATTCCGGCGCCGGCGCCGCGGCGGCGCAATTTCATTTGCGGCGCGGGCGCATCACCCTTGCGTAGCGCGGATGACACCGCCGCCCGAGCTCTCCCCAGCCGATCTCGCTCGGTACGGCCGGCACTTGTCGCTGGCCGAGATCGGCCTCGAGGGGCAGCGCAAGCTCTCGGAGGCCCGAATTTTGGTGGTGGGGGCCGGCGGCCTCGGCCAGCAGGCGGGCGACGATGTC
>JAIYCN010000220.1 GCA_027487995.1 Rubrivivax sp.
GCACGTCGGGAGCGTCGAAGCCCAGCAACTTGAGGATGGGTGCCAGAGTCTGCAAGGCGATCGGCGTGGTGGCGGCCGCGCGCAGGACGAGGCCAATGGAAGCGCCTGGGGGCGGGATGTCGCCTTCCGCGGCAACCGGTGTCGAGTTCTCTTCGTCACCCTCCCGCCCAAACGGCACCACACTCGCCATGGCCAATGCCTCGAATCCTTCGCCTCGCAACAGTCGAAGGATCTGCTGCCGCACCCGCAGAGCTTGTGCCGCATGCAGCCACACCCGCGCCGCCAGGCGCCAAGGCAGCGCCACCTTCTGTACCTGCACCGCGGCGTGCTTCAGCTCAGGCTGCTTGGACTTGGGGCAGAACACGGGCGTGGTGAGTTCGTTCACACCGCCATGCAAGGACCCATCGGCCGCGCGGCCCACCAGCGCTTCGGGCCCCCAGTGCATGGGCACGAAAACCTGGGCAGGCAACACGGCGGTGCTGGCCTTGGCTGTGAGCACCACCTGGCCGCGCTTGGATTTCAGTTGCACCGCCTCACCCTCGACCACGCGCAGGCGCGCGAGGTCCTGCGGGTGCAGTTCCACCACCGGTTCAGGCGTGTGACCGAAGAGCCGCCCCAAGGTACCGGTGCGGCTCATGCCGTGCCACTGGTCACGCAAACGACCGGTGTTCAGGCTGAAGGGGTAGGCCGCATTGCGCGGTTCGGCCAGCGGTTGCGGCGCCACATCGGCAAAGCGTGCACGGCCATCGGCGGTGGGGAAGATGCCATCTTCGTAAAGGCGTTCGCGGCCCCGCACGGCACCCTCTGGCATCGGCCACTGCTGAGGGCCTTGCTGCTCCAGAATTTCGTAGCTCAGGCCGGTGATGTCGAGGTCTCTCCCGCGTGTGCTCTCGCGGTGTTCGTTCCACACCGACTCGGGCGTAGGGTAGTCGAACATCGCCGCACGCTGCGTCGGGTTCAATGTTGAAGGACCGATGCGCGGAGCCAGGCAACGCGCGATGTCGGCGGCAATGGCCCAGTCATGCCGCGCCTGCCCCGGCGCGGCCACCGCCGGGCGCACGCGGCTGATGCGGCGCTCGCTGTTGGTGACGGTGCCGTCCTTCTCGCCCCAGGTGGTGGCCGGCAGCAGCACATCGGCGTACTGGGCGGTGGCGGTGTGTTCAAAGGCCTCCTGCACCAGCACAAATTCAGCGCGCTCGAAGGCGCGGCGGACGGTGGCCTGGTCCGGCAGCGACTGCGCGGGGTTGGTGCAGGCAATCCACAGGGCCTTCACTTCGCCATCAGCCGCCGCCTGAAAGAGCTCCACCGCCGTGCGGCCGGGCTGCGCCGGCACATCGGGCAGGCCCCACAGGCGGGCCACTTCGGCACGGTGCTCGGGATTGGCCAGGTCACGATGCGCGGACAACAGGTTGGCCAGACCGCCCACCTCGCGCCCACCCATGGCATTGGGTTGGCCCGTGAGTGAAAACGGCCCGGCCCCTGGCTTGCCGATCTGCCCGGTGGCCAGGTGCAGGTTGATGAGGGCCGCGTTCTTGTCGGTGCCACTGCGGCTTTGGTTCAGACCTTGGCAGTAAAGGCTGAGAGTGGCCGGGCTGGCGCCAAACCAACGCGCGGCCTGCACGATGTCCTCTTCACGACAACCGGTGGCGCGCGCAGTGGCCGCCGGCGTGCATTCGCGCACGCGGTGGCGCAAGGCTTCGAATCCGGTGGTGTGCGCCGCGATGTAGCGGTGGTCCACCAGACCTTCCCACAGCATCACATGCAGCAGGCCATTGAACAGCGCCACATCGCTGCCGGGCAGGATGGGCAGGTGGAGGTCGGCCTGCTCGGCGGTCTCGGTGCGCCGTGGGTCCACCACGATCCACTTCTGGTCGGGGTTGGCGCGGCGGGCATCTTCCAGGCGGCGGAACAGAATGGGGTGCGCCCAGGCCATGTTGCTGCCGGCGATGAAGACCGTGTGGGCCCGCTCCAGGTCCTCGTAGCTGCAGGGTGGTGCGTCTGCGCCCAGCGTGGCCTTGTAGCCGGCCACCGCGCTGCTCATGCACAGGCGGGAGTTGGTGTCGATGTGGTTGCTGCCCAGCAGACCCTTGACCAGCTTGTTGAAGACGTAATAGTCCTCGGTGAGCAGTTGGCCGGACACGTATACGCCGATGGCATCGGGCCCGTGGTTCAGCCAGATCGACGACAGGCGCTCGGTGACTTCCTGCAGCGCCTGGTCCCAGGTGGTGACCTGCGCATCCGCTCCCCGCTGTGCGCGCCACTGCGGCTGCAACAGCCGCAACTGCTGCGTCACTTCCGTGCGGGCGGTGAGGTGCAGCGTGGAGCCCTTCGTGCACAAGCGGCCGAAGTTGGCCGGGTGCTCAGGGTCGCCCTGAACCGATACGATCAGGTCGCCGTGGCTCTCGATCAGCACGCCGCATCCCACGCCGCAATAGGGGCAGGTGCTGCGTGTGGTGCGTGGCGCCGACGCGGCTGATTCGGTGGCGGGCAGGATGGGGATCATGAAGTGACCGGGTCTACAGGCAGGGGCTGAGGCCGGGCCTCAGCACGAACCGCGGCAAGTCTTCGCCCCCGGCCCTGCCACGGGCAGCGGCAAGTCCGCGCCCAGCGTCGCCAACTGGGCCGCGTCCAACTGGACCACGCCGTCCACGATGCGCAGCGCAAAGCGCGGTGTGCTGCCCTCGTCGGGCGCCTGCGCGCAGCCGTCCTCGAAGCGGATCGTCCAGTTGTGCAGCGGACAGGCCACGCCATGGCCCATCACGATGCCCTGGCTCAGGGGGCCGCCCTTGTGCGGGCAGCGGTCCAACAGGGCGTGCACCGCCTGCGGGCCTTCGTCTGCCGTGCGGAACAGCGCAACCGGTGCGCCCTGCCCCCGCGCCACGCGGCGCGAGCCCATCAGCGGAATGTCCTCCACACGGCACACGGCCACCCAGTCATTCGTATTCATGCGGTGGTGCTCCCGGCGGGGCTGAGGACCTCGAACTGGCGCAGGTCCACCCGCGCCTTGTCGAATTCAAACCAGGGGTCGGGTTCACCATCGAGCGCGAACTGCAACTGCGCCCACAGCGCCTTACGGCCTTCGTGGTCTTCGAGGATGCGTTGCTTCACGTAGTCCAGGCCCACGCGGCTCACGTAGTGCACCGTGCGCTCCAGGTACCAGCCTTCCAGGCGGTAGAGCTGCAGGAAGGCGCCCGAGTACTCCAGCACCTCCTCGGGCGTCTTCACCTTGGTGAAGAAGTGGGCCACCTCGGTCTTGATGCCACCGTTGCCGGCCACATAGAGCTCCCAACCGGAGTCCACTCC
>JAIYCN010000085.1 GCA_027487995.1 Rubrivivax sp.
GGTTGGCTGATGCCGGTGAGGTCACCCTTCACATCGGCCATGAACACCGGCACGCCGATGCGCGAGAAACTCTCGGCCATCTTCTGCAGCGTGATGGTCTTGCCGGTGCCGGTCGCGCCCGTGACCAAGCCGTGGCGGTTGGCCAGTGAGGGCAAGAGGTGGCAGGAAGTGGTGCCGCGTTGGGCCAGGAGGATGGGATCGGCCATGGGTCCTCTGCATGTCTTGGGGCCGCGGGTACCCTGGAGCGTGCGGACCGCATGCACCCGAAGACCCCGCCTAGAATTGCAGTCTAGCGAAATCATCAGGGTAGGAGCCGTCGGCATGGCCGGACATTCCAAATGGGCCAACATCCAGCACCGCAAGGGCCGGCAGGATGAAAAGCGGGGCAAGATCTGGACCCGCCTGACCCGAGAAATCATCGTGGCCGCCCGCTCCGGCGGCGGTGACGTCAATATGAACCCGCGCTTGCGCTTGGCCATCGACAAGGCCAAGGCCGCCAACATGCCCGCGGACAACATCAAGCGCAACGTCGACAAGGCCACCGGCAACCTCGACGGGGTGACCTACGAGGAAATCCGCTACGAGGGCTACGGCATCGGCGGTGCGGCGGTGATAGTGGACTGCATGACCGACAACCGCGTGCGCACGGTGGCCGAGGTTCGGCATGCGTTCTCGAAATACGGCGGCAACCTGGGCACCGAAGGCTCGGTGGCCTTCCAGTTCAAGCACTGTGGTCAATTCATCTTTGCGCCTGGTACCAGCGAGGACAAGGTGATGGAGGTGGCGCTTGAGGCCGGTGCCGAGGATGTGGTGACCGGGGAAGACGGCGCCATCGAGGTGCTGACCGCGCCTGGGGAGTTCGAAGCCGTGGGCAAGGCCCTGGAGGCTGCGGGTCTGAAGGCCGAGGTGGCCGAAGTGACGATGCGCGCGGAGAACACGATCAGCCTGGCCGGGGACGAGGCCGCCCGCATGCAGAAGCTGCTGGATGTGATCGAAGACCTGGACGATGTGCAGAACGTCTTCCACAACGCCGAGATCAACGAATGAACATCCTCGTGATTGGCGGTGGCGGCCGGGAGCATGCGCTGGCCTGGAAGCTCGCGCGCAGCCCCAAGGCGCAGAGGGTGTTCGTGGCCCCGGGCAATGGCGGGACGGCACTGGACGTGAACCTCACGAACATCCCGTTCAACGGCGTCACCGACGTCGCGGAATTGGCGGAGTTCGCGCTGGCCAACAAGGTGGAGCTGACCGTGGTGGGCCCTGAGGCGCCGCTGGCAGCCGGCGTGGTGGATGAATTCCGCCGCCGTGGTCTGCGCATCTTCGGCCCCACCAAGGCGGCTGCACAGCTGGAAAGCTCCAAGGCCTTCGCCAAGGACTTCATGAGGCGCCATCGCATTCCCACGGCGGAATACGAGACCTTCACCGATGCCGCCGCGGCGCACGATTACGTGACCGCCAAGGGCGCGCCCATCGTGATCAAGGCCGACGGCTTGGCCGCCGGCAAGGGCGTGGTGGTGGCCATGACGCTCGATGAAGCACACCAAGCCATCGATTTCATGCTGCTCGACAACAAGCTGGGCGTGCAGCACAACGCCGGCGGTGCGCGGGTGGTGATCGAGGAGTTTTTGGCCGGCGAGGAAGCCAGCTTCATCGTGATGTGCGACGGCACCCACGTGCAGCCCATGGCCACGAGCCAAGACCACAAGCGGATTGGCGACGGTGACACTGGCCCCAACACCGGTGGCATGGGCGCCTATTCGCCAGCGCCGGTGGTCACGCCCGACGTTCATGCGCGCGTGATGCGCGAGATCATCCTGCCCACCATTGAAGGCATGCGGGCGGACGGCATCCCCTTCACGGGCTTCCTTTACGCCGGCCTGATGATTGACGCGCAGGGCAAGGCCAAGACCCTGGAATTCAACACCCGCATGGGCGACCCGGAAACCCAGCCCATCATGATGAGGCTGAAGACCGACCTGGTGGACGTGATGCTGCACGCCACGAGCGGTGCCCTGGACGCCTCCCCGATGGAATGGGACCGCCACGTGGCCCTCGGTGTGGTGATGGCCGCGCACGGCTACCCCGAGTCGCCGCGCAAGGGTGACACCATCACCGGACTGCCCGCGGCCGCTGATGATGCGGCGGTGTTCCATGCCGGCACGGTGCGCGAGACCGACGGCACCTTGCGCACCAGTGGTGGCCGAGTGCTGTGCGTGACTGCGCTTGGGGATTCGGTCAAGGCCGCACAACAGCGCGCCTACGAACACCTGGCCGGCGTCCGTTTCGAAGGCGCGCAGTTCCGGCGCGACATCGGCTGGCGCGCTATCAAGCGATAGGCGCCCCTACCGCCCGCCTCACACCATCCCCGGCCCCCACGAGTAGTCCCAAGGCCCCGAATGAGCACCACCCCCATTGCCGAGCGCACCGAGCAGTTTGAGGGCAGTGCCCTGGCCAAATGGGTGCTGCGGCGCTTGGGTTGGACGCTTGATTTCGGCGGGCTGCCGGGCCGGCAAGGTGTGATGGTGGTCTACCCCCACACCTCGAATTTCGACTTCCCCATCGGCATCCTGGCCAAGTGGGCCATGGGCATGCCCGCCAACTTCTGGGGCAAGGACTCGCTGTTTCGCGTTCCTGTGTTCGGCCGATGGCTGAAATGGGTGGGCGGCGTACCCGTCAACCGTTCAGCGCCCGGGGGCTTGGTGGAGCAAGCTGCGCAGCACCTGCGCCAATGTCGCGACGAGCACCGCTATGCGTGGCTGGTGGTGGCCCCCGAAGGTACACGCAAGCTCACGCCCGGTTGGCGCAGCGGCTTCTATCGCGTTGCCCACCAGGCCGATGTGCCGCTGGGCTTGGCCACCATCGACTTTGCACGCAAGCACATCTCGGTGTCGCAGTTCGTCCGGCTCAGCGGCCAGCAGGATGCGGACATGGCCCACATTGCGGTCCTGCTGGGCGACCCCAAGGGCTACCGCCCGGCCAACGCCTCACCCATCCGCATCACCTAGCGTTGGGTGACCACGCCTCCACCCCGTCACCGCATCCATTGCATCCCCGCATCAGCCCCAGTCCTTGCACCATGACCGCCACGCTCGACACCACCCCCGTCCGCCAGTACCTTTTGGGCCTGCAGGACCGCATCATTTCGGCCCTGGAAGAAGAGGATGGTCAGCCCTTCCTGCGTGACGCCTGGACCCGTGCTCCTGGCGAACGGTTGCAGGGCGATGGCGTGTCGCGCTTGGTGGAAGAGGGCCATGTGTTCGAACGCGGCGGCTGCAACTTCAGCCATGTCACTGGCTCGGCCATGCCGCCTTCGGCCACGCAGCACCGCCCCGAGCTGGCCGGTGCGCCCTTCGAGGCCATGGGCGTTTCCCTGGTGATGCACCCGCGCAACCCCTACGTGCCCACGGTGCACATGAACGTGCGCATGTTCGCCGCGCGCCCCCAGGGCCGCGAGGCCGTGGTGTGGTTCGGTGGTGGCATGGACCTCACGCCCTACTACGGTCAGGAGGAAGACGCGGCCCACTTCCACCGCACCTGCCAGGCTGCGCTTCAGCCCTTCGGTGAAGACAAGTACCCGCGCTTCAAGCAGTGGTGCGACGAGTACTTCTTCCTCAAGCACCGCGGCGAGCCGCGGGGCATCGGCGGCGTGTTCTTCGACGACTTCTCCGACCTGGGCTTCGAGGGCAGCTTCGCCATGATGCGCGCCGTCGGGGACGCCTTCATCGAGGCCTATCGGCCCATCGTGCAGCGTCGCCGTGCCCAGCCCTTTGGCGAGCGGGAGCGTGATTTCCAGGCCTACCGCCGTGGGCGCTATGTGGAATTCAATCTCGTCTTCGACCGCGGCACGCTGTTCGGCCTGCAGTCTGGTGGCCGCACCGAGAGCATCCTGATGTCGATGCCGCCCATCGTGAAATGGCGCTACGACTGGAAGCCCGAGGCCGGCACGCCCGAGGCCCGGCTCTACAGCGACTTCCTGCGGCCGCGCGACTGGGCCGGTTGGCCTGCGGCGTGAGCGCATGCCACCCAGCGCACCGGCCTCGTCCCCATTGACGCCGTCTTCCAGGCCCGCCTCGGGTCCGGGATCCGGCCATGATCCAAGGCCCAGGCAGGTGGCCTTGCTTGGCGGGAGCTTCGACCCCGTTCATCTGGGCCACATGGCCCTGGCCCACAGCGCGCTGGCGCAGTTGCCCGTGGATGAACTGTGGTGGGTGCCGGTTGGCCAACCCTGGCAGAAGAGCCGCACGCCTTCGAGCGCCGAAGACCGGGTGGCGATGTTGCAGCTGGCCATCGGGCGAGATGAGCGGCAGCGGGTGGAACTGTGCGAGATTGCGCGCGGAGGTCCCACTTACACCATCGACACCCTGGAGGAGCTGTCCACTCGACACCCTGGTGTGA
>JAIYCN010000008.1 GCA_027487995.1 Rubrivivax sp.
GAAGCGGGCGAGGTCGGGCGCCGCCGCGCCCCGCGCCGCGGCCAGTGCGAGGAGCAGCGGCAGGAGCAGGCGGAGGGCGCGCATAAGGCCGTGGAGCAAGGCGGCAGCGGGCGCCGGGCTCAAGAAAATCCCCCGCCCGCGTTGACGCCGGGCCGCTCCGCGGCTCCTTCGGGCGAATGTCCTTCCTGCCGCCCCGCGCGGCGGTGGCCGTGCTGGCCGCCGCCCTCCACGCCACTCCCGCCCCTGCGGCCGCCCCCGCTGCGCCGGGGGACGCCGACCCGCTCGCCGTCTGGGACCTGACCCCGCTGTTCCGGGACGAGGCCGCGTGGCGGGCGGCGAAGGAGCGGCTGGCGGCGGAGTTGCCGCAGCTCGCGACCTTCGCGGGCCGCCTGGGCGAGGGGGCGGGCGTGCTGCTGGAGGCCCTCGGGGCGATCGAGCAGCGCAGCCGGGAACTTTACCGTCTGTACACCTACGCGTCCCTGCAGGCCGACGAGGACACCCGGCTCGCGCCGCCGCTGGAGCGCCGGCAGGAGATGGGGCTGCTTGCCAGCCAGTTCAGCCGCACCGTGAGCTACCTGCGGCCGGAGTTGCTCGCCCTGGGCGCGGCGCGGATCGAGGCCTACCTCGCGGCGGAGCCCCGGCTCGCGCCCCACCGTTTCCCGCTCCAGGAGATCCTCCGCGGCGCCCCGCACACCCTCGGCGCCGAGGCCGAGGCCGTCCTTTCCGCCACGTCCCTCGTCACCGGCTCCGCCGGCTCCATCTACGGCGTCCTGGCCAACGCGGACCTGCCCTGGCCGACGATCCGCCTGGCGGATGGCACGGAGGCGCGGCTGGACCAGGCGGGTTACACCCGGTGGCGCGCGGCGCCGGCGCGGGCGGACCGGGAGGCCGTGTTCCGGGCGTTCTGGGGCCGGATGCGGGAGTACGAGCGGACCTTCGGGGCGGCGCTGTTCGCCCAGGTGAAGGCTGACTGGTTCAACGCCAGCGTGCGGCGGCACCCGAGCTCGCTCGCCGCCGCGTTGCACGCGGACGCCATTCCGGAGGCCGTTTACCGCACGCTCATCGCGGAGACCAACGCCGGCCTGCCCACGCTCCACCGGTACTTCCGGCTCCGGGGCCGCCTGCTCGGGATCAAGGACCTGCGCTACTGGGACATCTACCCGCCGATGCTGCCCGGGGAACGGGCGTTTCCCCTCGACGAGGCGCGCCGCCTGACCCTCGCCTCCGCTGCGCCGCTCGGCGCCGACTATGGCCGCGACCTCGCCCACGCCCTGGCCGGCCGCTACCTGCACGCCTACCCGCGTCCGGGCAAGACCTCGGGCGCCTACATGAGCGGCCGCGTGCACGACGCGCACCCCTACGTGCTGATGAACTACAACGGCGACTACGAGTCGCTGACCACGCTCGCCCACGAATGGGGCCACGGGATCCACTCCGTCCTCGCCAACCGCGCCCAGCCCGCCACCACGGCGGACTACCCGATCTTCACGGCCGAGATCGCCTCGACCGTGAACGAGGCCCTGCTGCTCGAGCACATGCTGCGCGTCGCCACCAGCGACCGGGAGCGCCTCGCGTTCCTCGGCTCCGCGCTGGAGGGCCTCCGTGGCACCTTCTTCCGGCAGGCGATGTTCGCCGAGTTCGAGCTCGCGATGCACGAGGTCGTCCAGCGCGGCGGCGCCCTCTCCGGCCAGCGGCTCAGCCAGCTCTACGGCGACCTGCTCCGCCGGCACCACGGCCACGCCGAGGGCGTGCTCACGATCGACGACCTCGTCACCGTGGAGTGGGCCTACATCCCGCACTTCTACAGCCGGTTCTACGTCTACCAGTACGCGACCTCCATCGCGGCCGCGCAGCTCTTCGCCAGCCGCATCCTCGCCGGGGAGCCGGGCGCGGTCGACACCTACCTCGGCCTGTTGAAGGCCGGCGGCTCCGACCATCCGTACGAACTGGTGCGGCGCGCGGGCGTCGACCTTGCCACGCCCGCGCCCTACCGCGCCCTCGTCGCGCGGATGAACGCGATCATGGACCGGATCGAGCAGCTGCTCCCGGCCGGTTCCTGAGCCAACGGCATGAGTCCGGCGGAGCGCCGGCCGGGCGGGCGGCGCTTTTCGCGCGTGACGCCTGCCGTCCTGGGGCCTTGCTTCCGGGGATGCGCCTGCCCCTGCTGCTCCCGCTCCTCCTCGCGCTCGCCGCCGCCGTCCTGCCCGCCCAGGAGGGCGCCGGCTTCGCCCCCGGCCGCCTCGACCGTCTCGATGCCCTGATCCAGGACCACGTCGACCGGCGGCAACTCCCCGGCGCCATCGTGTACCTCGGTCACGCCGGGCGGCCGGCCCATTTCCGGACCTACGGCCACCAGGACCTCGAGGCCGGCCGGCCGATGGCGCCGGACGCGATCTTCCGCATCGCCTCGATGAGCAAGGCGGTGACGAGCGTCGCCGTGATGATGCTCTACGAGGAGGGCCGCTTCCGGCTGCAGGACCCGCTCGAGCGCTTCCTGCCTGCCTTCCGCGGCGGCGTCGTGGCCGTGGCCCCGCCCGCCGGCGCCCCCGCCGGCACCCGTTACGGCACCGAGCCGGTCCGCCGCCCGATCCGCATCCGCGACCTGCTCACCCACACCGCTGGGTTCGAAGATCTCGCGCTGGGCCATTTGTTCGCCGGCGATCCGGCCAAACTCACCACCATCGCC
>JAIYCN010000045.1 GCA_027487995.1 Rubrivivax sp.
ACACCTGCACCCGCAGCGACGCGCGTGGGCGGCTTCCGAACATCGGAATCCACAAGGAGATGACATGCGTCACTATGAGATCGTTCTGCTGATCCACCCGGATCAAAGCGAAGAGGTTCCGGCCATGCTGGAACGCTACAAGGGCCTGATCAACGCTGCCAGTGGCAAGGTGCATCGCGTTGAAGACTGGGGCCGCCGTCAGCTGGCTTACCAGATCCAGAAGCTCGCCAAGGCGCACTACCTGTGCCTGAACATCGAGTGCAGCAAGGAAACCCTGGCTGAGCTTGAGACCGGCTTCCGCTTCAACGACGCCGTGCTGCGCCACCTGACCGTGGCCAAGGACAAGGCCGAGACCAACCCCTCCGTCATGATGAAGTCGGTTGAGCGTGAAGAAGCTCGCAAGACTTCCCAGGAGACAGCGGCCTGACCCAGCAGGCGCCTGCAGGTTCCGGCGCATCCCCGGCACAACAGCCCGGTACCAACCGGCTGAGTTTGTCGGGAACCGTCAAGGAACGTTCGGCGTTGCGCTACACCCCAGCGGGACTGCCCGCCGTGGACTTGGTGATCGATCACCAGTCCGTGGTTCAGGAAGAGGGCACACCGCGCAAGGTGACGATGGACTGCAAGGCAGTGTGCATCGGAACCTTGGCCGTGAAAGCGCAGCAACTGGCGATGGACGAATCGGTGGATTTCCACGGGTTCCTCACGCCGGCCCGCAACGGACGAGGAGTGGTGTTCCACATTACCTCGATCAAGCGGACGAATGAATCCCAGGCGGCCAGCCAGGCCTGAATCCGGCGTCACCGAACCGAATCAACGAATCAAGCGAAAGAGAGCACATCATGGCACCTCCCCGCGGCAAGTTTTCCAAGGATCGCAAGCCCAAGCGCAACCAGCAGTCCCTCCTGTTCCGTCGCAAGCGCTTCTGCCGCTTCACGGTGGCGGGCGTCGAGCAGATCGACTACAAGGACGTGGACGTCCTGCGCGACTTCGTCGGCGAGAACGGCAAGATCACGCCGGCCCGCCTGACCGGCACCCGCGCCTACTATCAGCGTCAGCTCACCACGGCCATCAAGCGCGCGCGCTTCCTGGCCTTGCTGCCGTACTCCGACCAGCACAAGGTCTAAAGGAGCACCCCCATGCAAGTCATCCTGCTTGAGAAGGTGGCCAACCTCGGCAACCTCGGCGACATCGTCAAGGTCAAGGACGGTTACGCCCGCAACTTCCTGATCCCCACCAAGCGTGCCCGCCGCGCCACGGACATGGCCATTGCCGAGTTCGAAGCCAAGCGCGCTGAACTGGAGCGCCTGGCCGCCGAGAAGCTGGCCGCCGCGCAAGCCGTGGGCGAGAAGCTCAGCGGTCTGCGCGTGAGCGTCACGCAGAAGGCCGGTGTGGATGGCCGTCTGTTCGGATCGGTCACCAACCATGACATCGCCGAAGCCCTCAAGGGCACCGGCTTTGACATCGCCAAGGCCCAGGTTCGCCTGCCCAATGGCCCGCTGAAGACCGTGGGTGAGTTCACCGTGTCGGTTGCGGCGCACACCGATGTGGTGGTGGACATCACCATCGTGGTGGTCGGCGAGACGGACTGATCCTGTGTCGACCGGAGCCTCTGTGCTCCGGTGGATATCAAGGCCGGCACTGCCGGCCTTTTTCTTTGCTGCTGCCGGCACTGCCGGCCGTTTTCTCGGCACGAGCAGGTTGTGCACCACTTGCACCCGGCTTATCCCCACACTTGCCCACAGGTCAGGGTCTTCGCGCGCCCTATGATGCCGGACATGGATCAACCGCCCAACGATCTCGATCACATCCCGCTGCCGCCGCCGGTGGCCGGCGGTGACGCCGAGGTGTCCAGACTGCGGACCCCACCCAATTCCTATGAGGCTGAGCAAAGCGTCCTCGGTGGCTTGCTGCTGGACAACAGCGCCTGGGACCGCGCGGCCGACCTGATCACTGCTTCCGACTTCTACCGCTATGAGCACCGGCTGATCTTCCAGGCCATGGGGGATCTGGTGCAGGCCAGCAAGCCGGCCGACGTGATCACGGTGCATGAGCGCCTGCAGAGCCTGGGCAAGGTGCAGGAGTGCGGTGGCATTGCCTACCTCAACGCGTTGGCGCAAAGCGTGCCCAGCGCCGCCAACCTGCGCCGCTATGCCGAGATCGTGCGCGAGCGTGCGGTGCTGCGCAAGCTGATCGAGGCCAGCGACGACATCGCCACACAGGCCTTCAACCCGAAGGGTCGCCCGGTCTCCACGATCCTCGACGAATCCGAGAGCCGCATCTTCAAGATTGGCGAAGAGGGTTCACGTTCGCGCCAGGGCTTCCATGACATGACCAACCTGTTGGTACAGCTCATGGACCGGGTCAACGAGCTCGCAGAAAACGGGGCCGAGGAAGTCACCGGCGTTCGTACCGGCTTCTTCGATTTCGACCGCATGACGGCAGGTTTGCAGCCCGGCGATCTGGTGGTGCTGGCGGCCAGACCGAGTATGGGCAAGGCGCAGCCCTTGGACGCCAAGGTGCGCACGCCCTCGGGCTGGAAGCCCATGGGCGAAATGGCTGTTGGCGATGCCTTGGCCTCGGTTGACGGTCGGCCTTCCATCGTCACCGGCGTCTTTCCACAAGGAACCAAGCCGACGTTCGAGGTCACCTTCAGCGATGGACGCAAGACCGAGGCCTGCGCCGAACACCTCTGGCGCGTGCATTTCCGGACCTGGGCAGAGCCTCGGGTGCTGTCGACGGCGGAGTTGCAGACCCTGTTGACGAAGAGTCGCTATCGCCACCGGCTGTGGATCGACATGCCCAGCGGCGACTTCGGGCATGAGCGACCCTTGCCCGTGGACCCTTGGGTCTTGGGCAGTCTCCTGGGCGATGGATGTTTGACCGGAACCAGCACCGTGCGCTTTTCAACGGCGTCCGTTGAAATGCTGGATCGTCTGCGAGAGCGCTTGCCGCAGGGGATTGAGCCCGCAGCGGCGGGTGGCTACGACCATCGCCTCGTGCAGGTGAGTCGTGGCCGGGTGAAGGGGTACCAAGGCGTGCATCCCAATGTGTTGAGGGTGGCGCTGGATGCGCTCGGCCTCTCGGGATGCAGCAGCGAAGAAAAATTCATCCCGCGTCTGTACCTGGATGCGAATCGCGCGGCACGGCTGGACTTGCTGCGAGGGCTGCTGGATACCGATGGTTGGGTGGAGGCATGGGGCAGTTTGCGCCTGAGCACTTGCAGCCCTCAACTGGCGCGCGATGTGGCCGAACTGGTGCGTTCCTTGGGCGGGTGGTGTTCCATCAAGGCCAAGCGCACCCAGTTCAAGCGGGCCGACGGCCAGCTGGCTGAGGGGCTGCCCGCGTACGTGTGCCACATCGCCCATCCCCAACCCGACAGCCTGTTCCTGCTGTCCGACAAGCTGCTCCGCTGCAAACCCGAGCGGCAACGACAGAAGCGGCCGGTTCTGTTGTCGATTGAACCGAAGCGGACCACGGAATGCCAGTGCATCTCGGTGAGCCACCCCTCGCGCCTGTACATCACCGACGACCATGTGGTGACCCACAACACCGCCTTGGCCATCAACATCGCCGAGCACGTGGCGGTGGCTGAGGGACTGCCCGTTGTGGTGTTCTCGATGGAAATGGGTGCTGCACAGTTGGCGCTGCGCATGGTGGGCTCGATCGGCCGCATCGACCAGCAGCACCTGCGCACCGGTGCGCTCAACAACGATGAATGGAGTCGCCTCACCGAGGCCGTGGACAAGCTCTCCAAGGCCAGCATCTTCATCGACGAAACGCCGGCCCTGAACCCCGCCGAACTGCGCGCCCGCGCACGCCGCCAGGCCCGCACCTGCGGCAAGCTGGGCTTGATCGTGGTGGACTACCTGCAGCTGATGAGTGGCAGCGGCGGCGGCGATGAAAACCGCGCCACCGAACTGGGCGAGATTTCCCGCGGCCTGAAGGCCCTGGCCAAGGAACTGCAGTGCCCGGTGATTGCACTGTCACAGCTCAACCGAAGCGTGGAAACGCGCAACGACAAGCGGCCGATGATGAGCGACCTCCGGGAATGCGTGACTGGCGACACCTTGGTCAGCCTAGAAGACGGCCGTCGCGTGCCCATTGCTGAGCTTGTCGGCGCGACACCACGGGTGCATGCGGTGAGCCCGTCGCAGAAGCTGCAGGTCGCGGACTCCGACTGCGTTTGGTCCGTGGGTCAAAGGCCTGTGTGGCGCCTGACGACCGCAAGCGGTCGCATCCTGCGGGCCACTGCGGAGCACCGGATCCTGGCCGGTACCGGCTGGGCTGAGTTCAAGGATCTCAAGCCCGGCGACCGTGTGGCCTTGGCCAGGCGGGTGCCCGAGCCCGCCAAGACGATCCCCTGGCTTGAGCACGAGTTGGTTTTGTTGGCGCACTTGGTGGGTGACGGCAGTTATGTGAAGCATCAACCTCTGCGCTACACCACGGCATCGGAGGCCAATAGCCAGGCTGTACGGGAAGCGGCGATGTTGTTGGGCTCCACCGTCACACGCCACGAAGGGCGCGGCCAGTGGCATCAACTGGTGATTGCTGGAAACGGTGATCGCTGGCACCCGCGCGGCGTGGGTGCGTGGCTCAAGCGCTTGGGGCTCTTTGGGCAGCGTTCGGCTGAGAAGCATCTGCCCCCGTCCCTGTTCCAGGTGCCCAATGCCCAGATTGCCTTGTTCCTGCGCCATCTCTGGGCCACGGATGGCTGCATCAGTGTCCGGCCGCAGGGGCAGCGGGGATCAGCCCGCGTTTATCTGGCCACCCGCAGTGAGCGTCTGGCCCGCGACGTGGCCGCGCTTCTGCTTCGACTGGGCATCGTGGCCCGCCTGCGCGCGGTGGTGCAGAGCAAAGGTCGTCTGCTGTGGAACGTCGATGTCAGCGGACGCGAAGCACAACAACGTTTCCTGACCATCGTCGGCGCTTTCGGCCCCCGCGAGATGCCTGCTCAGGCCTTGGCGGCGCAGCTGGCCTCCACGGAGGCCAACACCAATGTCGACACGCTACCCCAAACGGTTTTTGAAGAGGTCAGGGCCCTGATGCGTCAACAGGGCCTCAGCCACCGCGCCATGGCAGCCGCGCGCGGCACGGCCTACGGCGGCAATGCCCACTTCAATTTCGCGCCGTCCCGCAGCGTGCTCACCGACTATGCGCATTTGCTGAACAGCGCCAACTTGCTGCAGTGGGCGGAGTCCGACCTTTTCTGGGACACGGTGGTCGCGCTGGAACCCGATGGTGAAGAAGAGGTTTATGACCTGACCGTTCCAGGCCCAGCGTGCTGGCTGGCAGACGGTCTGGTGACCCACAACTCGGGGGCCATCGAACAGGATGCAGACGTCATCATGTTCATCTACCGCGACGACTACTACAACAAGGAAAACAGCAAGGAGCCGGGCGTTGCGGAAGTGATCATCGCCAAGCAGCGTAACGGCCCAGTGGGTACCGTCAAGCTGGCCTTCATCAAGGCCAACACCAAGTTCGACAACCTGGCGCCTGGCAGCTACGGCAGCGACGAGTACTGAAGCGCCAAGGCCCCAGCCAGGCGCCTTACTTGAACAGGTCCTTCACCCGATCCGTCCAGCTTTTCGCATTCGGCGAGTGCTTGTCCCCGGCTGACTTGAACGACTCATCCAACTCCCGCAGCAACTTCCGCTGCGCATCCGTGATCTTCACCGGAGTCTCCACGTTCACGTGGCAGTACAGGTCCCCTGGGTAGGCTGAGCGCACGCCCTTGATCCCTTTGCCCCGCAGCCTGAAGGTCTTCCCGTGCTGCGTGCCTTCGGGCAGATCGATCTCCGCCTTGCCGCCCAGCGTGGGCACTTCGATGGAGCCACCCAGGGCCGCCGTGGTCATGGACACCGGCACGCTGCAGTGCAGGTCATCGCCGTCACGCTCGAAGATGTCGTGCGCCTTGATGCGGATCTCGATGTAGAGATCTCCAGGAGGTCCGCCGTTGACGCCGGGCTCGCCATTGCCCACCGAGCGGATGCGCATGCCCTCGGCGATGCCAGCCGGAATCCGCACTTCCAGTGTCTTCTGCTTCTTCAGTTTGCCCGCGCCATTGCAGGTGGTGCAGGGGTCCGGAATGATCTTGCCCGCACCGCGGCATTGCGGGCAGGTCTGCTGGATGCTGAAGAAGCCCTGGCGCAGATGCACCGTGCCCGTGCCGTTGCAACCCGGGCAGGCCTTGGCGCTCGTGCCCGGCTTCGCGCCGGTGCCGCTGCAGGTGTCGCAGCTCTCCCAGCTGGGGATGCGGATCTGCGTGTCCTTGCCAGCTGCCGCCTCTTCCAGCGTGATCTCGGTGGCGTAGGACAGGTCGGAGCCCCGGTAGACCTGCTGGCCACCGCCGCGGCGACCGCCGCCCTGGTTGCCGAAGATGTCCCCGAAGATGTCGCCGAAGGCTTCGGCAAAGCCACCGAAGCCCTCCGGCCCAGGCCCACCACGGCCGCCGCCCATGTTCGGGTCCACGCCCGCATGGCCGAACTGGTCGTAGGCCGCGCGCTTCTTGGGGTCGGAGAGCATCTCGTAGGCCTCCTTGGCCTCCTTGAACTTCTCCTCGGCCTTCTTTGCCCCCTCGCCTTGATTGCGGTCGGGGTGGTACTTCATCGCCAACTTGCGATAGGCCTTCTTGATGTCGTCATCGCTGGCGTTCTTCGGGACGCCCAGGATTTCGTAGTAGTCGCGCTTGGCCATCAGGAATTTCCGTTAAGGGTTCGGGTGCCGCAGGAAGGGCAACGCCGCGAGGGCTGCCGATTGCTCGGAGCTCCACGCGGCGAAGCCGGCGCTGCGCACGCTGCAGGGTGGGTGCGGCCGGGCCGCACCACGGAGGATCACTTCTTGACTTCCTTGAATTCGGCGTCCACCACGTTGTCGTCGGCCGGCTTGGCGCTGGCCTGGGCGCCCGGGGCAGCGCCACCGGCTGCACCGGCAGCGGCTTCGGCCGCACCTGCGGCACCCGCGGCGCCGGCGGCGGCCTGCGCCTCGGCATAGACCTTCTCGCCCAGCTTCTGGCTGGCGGCCATCAGGGCCTCGGTCTTGGAATCGATCGCGGCCTTGTCCTCGCCCTTGAGCGCTTCCTCAACGTCCTTGAGCGCGGCTTCGATCTTGTCCTTCTCGCCGGCGTCGAGCTTGTCGCCGTGCTCGGTGAGGCTCTTCTTCACCGAGTGGACCATGGCCTCGCCGTTGTTGCGGGCCTGCACCAGTTCAAGCTTCTTCTTGTCTTCGGCGGCGTTGAGCTCGGCGTCCTTGACCATCTTCTGGATCTCGTCTTCCGACAGACCCGAGTTGGCCTTGATGGTGATCTTGTTTTCCTTGCCCGTGCCCTTGTCCTTGGCGCTCACGTGCAGGATGCCGTTGGCGTCGATGTCGAAGGTGACTTCGATCTGTGGCGTGCCGCGCGGTGCCGGCGGAATGCCTTCGAGGTTGAACTCACCTAGCGACTTGTTGCCCGTGGCCATCTCGCGTTCGCCTTGGAAGACCTTGATGGTCACGGCGGGCTGGTTGTCGTCGGCCGTGGAGAACACCTGGCTGAACTTGGTCGGGATGGTGGTGTTCTTCTTGATCATCTTGGTCATCACGCCGCCCAGGGTCTCAATGCCCAGGCTCAGCGGGGTGACGTCCAGCAGCAGCACGTCCTTGCGGTCGCCCGAGAGCACCTGGCCCTGGATGGCGGCACCCACGGCCACGGCCTCGTCGGGGTTGACATCCTTGCGCGGCTCCTTGCCGAAGAACTCCTTGACCTTGTCCTGCACCTTGGGCATGCGGGTCATGCCGCCCACGAGGATCACGTCGTCGATGTCCGACACCTTGACGCCCGCGTCCTTGATGGCGGTGCGGCAGGGGTCGATGGTGCGCTCGATGAGTTCCTCCACCAGGCTTTCCAGCTTGGCGCGGGTGAGCTTGATGTTCAGGTGCTTGGGGCCCGTGGCGTCCGCCGTGATGTAGGGCAGGTTCACATCGGTGCCGGCGGACGAGGACAACTCGATCTTGGCCTTCTCGGCGGCTTCCTTCAGGCGCTGCAGGGCCAGCACGTCCTTGGTGAGGTCGACGCCTTGCTCCTTCTTGAACTCGGCAATGATGTAGTCGATGATGCGCTGGTCGAAGTCTTCGCCACCCAGGAAGGTGTCGCCGTTGGTGGACAGCACTTCGAACTGCATCTCGCCGTCCACATCGGCGATCTCGATGATGGACACGTCGAAGGTGCCGCCGCCCAGGTCGTACACGGCGATCTTGCGGTCACCCTTGCCGCCCTTGTCCAGGCCGAAGGCCAGAGCCGCGGCGGTGGGCTCGTTGATGATGCGCTTGACGTCCAGCCCGGCGATGCGGCCGGCGTCCTTGGTGGCCTGGCGCTGGCTGTCGTTGAAGTAGGCCGGCACCGTGATCACGGCCTCGGTCACTTCCTCGCCCAGGTAGTCCTCGGCCGTCTTCTTCATCTTGCGCAGCACTTCGGCGCTGATCTGGGGCGGGGCCAGCTTCTTGCCGCG
>JAIYCN010000306.1 GCA_027487995.1 Rubrivivax sp.
ACTGGTTCAACTACGCGAACTACGTCGACACCAACAACCGTTCCGGGGGCACCCGGGTGAACAATGACAACCGGACCTGGATCACGGAGATCCAGAGCGCGCAGCTGAACGCGCGGTGGGCGGTGCCGTTCCTCGAGCGGTTCCCGACCTCGCTGAAGTTTGGCGGCAAGATCGCGGCCGAGGAGCGCAACAACAACATCGTGAGCGACTGGGACATCTGGTCGTACACCGGGCCCGGCGGCAACACCGTGGGGGTCAGTCCGACCAACGGCGCCAACATCAACACGGCCTACGGCAACTGGGCGAACCTGGGGCCCCAGTTCATCTCCCCGCATCCCTTCGATCTGGGCACGACGAACGGCCTCACGGTGTTCAACGTCAACGGCCAGCAGGGGATGCCGCAGCGCGTCAACCGCCAGGCGGTGGCGCTCCTGTTCCGCGATCAGCCGGGCTGGTTCACGCACATGGGCACGCCGGAGAACTACTACACGTCGTTCTTCGCGAACCCGCGCGACTTCCAGCAGACGGTCACCTCCGGCTACACCCAGGCCACCGTGCGCCTGTCGCCGAAGCTGACGATGCTGGGCGGCGTCCGGATGGAGGAGACGCAGAACGACGTGCGGGAGTTCGATCCGCTGACGCGCGCGCAGGTGCTCGCGGCCGGCTATCCGGTGAACGCGCCGGGCACCAACGGCGGCCGGGCCCTCACGCTCCCGGGCATGATCTACCAGTACACCCACAACCCGCGGGTCACCCGCTCCTCGGTGTACCGGAATTACTTCCCGTCGATCATGTTCAAGTACTACATCCTGCCGGACTTCGAGTTCCAGATCGGCTTCAACAAGTCGATCTCCCGGCCGCCGATCGACAGCATCACGGGCGTCTGGGGCATCGATGAGGTGAACCTGCGCGTCTCCGCCCCCAACGCGGCGCTGCAGCCCGAGTACCACAAGAAGTTCCAGTCGCGCCTCGCGTACTACTTCCGCGGCCGCTCGCCCGGCCAACTGACCCTCGACCTGACGCAGGTGAAGGCCACGAACTTCCGCCAGACGTTCGACTTCACCGCGGAGGACTTCGGCGTGGATGACCCGGACTTCGCCCCGTACACGTTCCGCACGACGGTCAACAGCCCCGACGAGCAGACGTTCCGCTCGATGGACCTGGCCTACAACCAGACCCTCGGGTTCCTGCCCAGCGAGTACCTGCGGGGCCTGAACTTCAACGTCGCGTTCTCGCGGGCCTACGCGGACCGCCGCCGCGCCAACCTCGCGCCCTACCGCGTGTCCTCGCGCCTCGGCTACGCCTACAAGAAGTTCAACGGCTCCGTCGGCATGGTATGGCGTCCGGACACCCCGGACAGCACCACCTACGGCCAGTACCAGGGTGAGATCACGCAGTTCGACGTCTCGCTCAACTGGCGCCTCACCCCGCGGCTGACGCTCTACACGCAGATCCGCAACATCACCGGCAAGCCGGTGCTCTGGTACCACACCGCGCCCGGCGTGGTGGAGGGCCAGCAGCGCGCCCTGCGGCAGCTGCAGGAGTACGGGGCCAACTGGGTCTTCGGCCTCCGCGGCATGTTCTAAGCCTCCGGGCGAACTTCCCGCCCGTTCGCGCCGGCGCGCTTCCCGCAAGGGGGCGCGCCGGTTCGCTTTCCGGGGCCGGCGACCCCCGGCGTTCAGGTCAGGGGACGATCAGGGCGAGCTGTTCGCCGGGACCGTGGACGCCCTCGATCAAGATGCCCTCGACGTCGGCCGTCTTGGAGGGGCCGGTGCACCAGACCACGTTGCGGTCGTCCCCGAGGGCGGCGACGGCCTGCGTGACATCCCCGAAGATGTCCGCGCGGGAGACCACGGCGATGTGGACCCAGGGGGCGAGCGCGGCGAGGCGGCTGGCGGTGGTGCGGTCGTGGAGGATGATCGTCCCGGACTCGGCGATGGCGCCCGCCGCGCGGGTGATGCCGAAGGCGTAGTCGTCGACGCGGGTGCGGTCGAAGCTCGTCTCGACCGTGAAGCCGTCGGCGAAATGCGGGGCGAGGTCGGGCCAGAGGGCGGGGTCGCAGTAGCCGTGGCGGTGGCCGCCGGCGCGGAGGTGCGCGACCACGGCGGCGGGGGAGGTGAGGGCGAGGCCGTTCACGCGGCGCATCCGTTCCGCGAGGAGCTCGGCGAGGTCGCGCCCGGCGAGGAGGCCGCGGAGGACGGCGATCTCCGAATCGTAGGTCGGCAGCGGGGCGCGCTCGTGCAGCGGGGCGAGGGCGCCGCGGACGCGGGACAGGATGGACTCGCGGTCGTCGGTCATCGGGCGGCGGGGGGAGCGGGGCGGCGGCGGGCCTTGAGCCAGCGGCGGAACTCCCCGCCGCGCCAGGCGGGCAGCTCGCGCGAGGCGGTCCAGGCCTGCAGGGCCGGGACGGGGATCAGCCGGGTCGGGAGCACGTTGAGGGCCCGGCCGGCGACGAGGGCGGCGCGCCAGGCGGTGGGTTGGGAAGCGAGGAGGGCCCAGGGGGCCATCGGGGGCGTGCCGGGCGAGGGGACGTTCTCCTCCTTGGCGCGCGCGCGGAGTCGCAGCAGCAGGTCGGGGATGGGGATGTTGACCGGGCAGACCTCGTGGCAGGCGCCGCAGAGCGAGGAGGCCTTCGGCAGGTCGGCCTTCTGCGGGAAGTTCTCCTTGAGCAGGAGGGGCGAGAGCACGGCGCCGACGGGGCCGGGGTAGACGCTGCGGTAGGCGTGGCCGCTGGCCTGGCGGTAGATCGGGCAGACGTTGAGGCAGGCGCCGCAGCGGATGCAGTGGAG
>JAIYCN010000145.1 GCA_027487995.1 Rubrivivax sp.
CAGGTGGCCAGCAGCTTGGTGCCGGGGAACTCCTTGGTGGAGTGCTTGTTCATGTACAGCCAGGTGGCCTGCGCACCGACCTCAGCCGAATTGCACATGAAGGGCAGCTCGAAGACTTCGGTGCTGGGGAAGCGGCCTGCGGTGTAGCCGGGCAGCGTGATGATCACGTCATCCACGCCGTCCTTGACGCGGTCCACGAGCTGCGCGGGCGTGCCGCCGCCGCTCATGGCCGGCAGGATCTGGCACTTCATGCGGTTGTTCGACTCCTTGGCGATCTTCTCGCACCAGGGCCCGATGACGTTCACGGAGGCCATGGCCTGCGGGTTCCAGATGTGGTGGAACTTCAGCGTGACTTCCTGCGCCTGCGCCGCCGGTGCGGCCAGCACACCGGCCAGCGCGGTGGCCGACAGGGCGTGAACAAGGATGTTGCGGGTCTTGCGTGCGGTCATGTCGGTCTCCTGTTGATTCGTTGTGGTTGGCTTGAATACCGCTGAAGGAAGCAGCATGCGGACTACTTGCGGACTACTTGCGAACTACTGGCCCCAGACGTCCTGCGCGGTTTCCACCACCAGGCGCAGTTTGCGGCGCTGGTCTTCCACCGCAATGTTGTTGCCATGGACGGTACTGGAGAAGCCGCACTGCGGGCTCAGGCACAACTGCTCCAGTGGCACGTAGCGCGCGGCCTCGTCGATGCGGCGCTTGAGCGTGTCCTTGCTCTCCAGTTGGCCGAACTTGGTGGTGACCAGGCCCAGCACCACCACCTTGCCCTTGCCCAGAAAGCGCAGGGGGCGGAAGTCACCCGAGCGGTCATCATCGTATTCGAGGAAGAAGGCGTCGAGCCGCATTTCTGAGAGCAGGGCCTCGGCCACCGGCTCATAGTTGCCCGAGGCGGCGTGTGTGCTCTTGAAGTTGCCACGGCACAGATGCATGGCCAGGGTCATGCCTTCGGGCTTGCGGTCCACCACCTTGTTGATGAACTGCGCATAGCGGTGCGGCAGCTCGTTGGGGTCATCCCCACGTTGCCGCGCGGCTTCGCGCATCTTTTCGTCGCACAGGTAGGCCAGGTTGGTGTCGTCCATCTGCACATAGCGGCAGCCCGCGGCGTACAGGCTGTGCAGCTCCTCGGCATAGGCCTGCGCCACGTCGTCGTAGAAACTGGGGTCCAGTTCAGGATACGCATCACGGCTGATCCCCGCGCGCCCGCCGCGAAAGTGCAGCATCGTGGGCGAGGGGATGGTGACCTTGGGGGTCAGGGCTGCATCGCCATAGGCGCCGATTTGCTGCTTCAGGAAATCAAAGTCGGCGCGCTGGATGTCGCGCACATGACGCACCTTGTCGATGACGCGAATGACCGGGGGCGCGAGTTCCTCGGTGCCGTCCGGGCGACGCACGGTCACCGGAATGTCGGTCTTCACGCCGCCGAGTTGCTGCAGGAAGTCGATGTGGAAGTAGGTGCGCCGGAACTCGCCGTCGGTGATGCTGCGCAGGCCCACATCACGCTGGAATTTCACGATTTCCGTAATGGCACGGTCTTCGACTTCCCGCAATTGTTCGGCACTGATGGCCTTGCGGGTGAAGAAGGCTTCGCGCGCCTCCAGTAGATAGGACGGCCGCAGGAAGCTGCCGACATGGTCGGCGCGGAACGGCGGTGTGGTGCGGTTGCTCAAGGGCTCCTCCGTGAGGCCGCACTCCAGCGCGGCTCAGGCGGAGCATAGGTCAAGCCAATACCCGAGTGGGTGGGGAGAAGTACTCAAGCACCCGAAGTCAATCGGGCCAGGTCCAACCCATTTGGCGAAGCAGGCGGCGGCGCTCGGTTGAAGACAGGGCCGCCAGGTTCAACAGGGCCAACGCAAGCTCGTCGTCGTCACAGTAGAGAAAGGCCAAGGGCACGCCCAACTCCAGCGCCAGCAGGCGAGCCGTGGCGATCGGTGGCTCGTGAACGCCTGTTTCATAGCGACTGATGCGGGCACTGCTGGTGGTTTCATCCAGCCCAATCGCCACACCCAATCGATCCTGCGGTAACCCAGCCCATTTTCGAGCCTGCCTGAGCCGACGCCCAAAGACGGGGGACTCAGTGCTTACTTCCCGATTCGCCATAACTCCGAACTATCGTTCGGCAACTGCATTCAAGTCTCTACGAAAGGCGCAATCGTTTGCTGATTACATACAGCGCACACACTTATTTACAGATCAAAACAACATCAACCAGTGGCCAATCCGGCTCGAATCCAGTCAAGGAACTCCTGTGGGTGCTCGGCCAAGGTCACCGCGTTTCCTTCAGGTAGAACGTGAACGGGACAGCGAACTCGATGCAGGTCGCTCTCATCGCACGCGGCGGGCGGAACACCGCCCAGATCGAGGCCGGCGGGATGGGCCATCAGCAATCGGGAGACAGATTCGGGGTGAGCGAGCGCCAGACCCTGCCCCACCACGGCCCCCATCGCCAGGCCGATGTAGACCACCGGGCCGCGACCCCATTCGCGGATTACTCGAGCAGCATCGTCCACCAGATCCCGAAGGCTCAAGGCACCCTGCGGCCGGGCTGAACCACCGTGCCCACGGTGGTCATAGCGCAGGACCGGATGGGCAAGCGCGAGTTCGGCGGCGACGGCGTCCCACGTGTGGAGATCCGAGCCCTGGGCGTGGCTGAGCACCACCGGCTGACCCTGCTCAAGGCCTTGCAGTGCCACGCGCAGCTGCGGCTGGCTGAAGGTGTGGTGGAACTGCACGCGCGGGCCCGCCGTCAGCGGCGCGGGGCCGGGCAGGAGACCCTCGTCGCGCAGGATGGCGGTGGTGAGCTTGAAGGCGGTGTTGGCAGCCGGCACACCGCAGTAGATGGCGCCTTGCAGCAGCGTCTCCTGGATCTTCTCCAGTGGAACGCCACCGCGCACCGCCGCGCGGCAATGCAGTTCGAACTCCTCCCAGCGCGCCATGCCCATCGTCATGGCCAGCACCAGCAGTCTTCGGGTCGTGTGGTCCAGCCCCGGTCGGCCCCAGATTTCATGCCACGCGTAGCGCGTGATCAGATGCTGGAAGTCTGCATTGAACCCGTTGGCTCCGGCAGTGGACTTCTGAACCCAGTCCTCGCCCAGCACGGCGCGGCGGTTGCGAAGACCACGGTCGAAGTCATCTTCGCGCGGGGGCATGGGGGCGTCGCTCATGACCGTTGGGGCGCGCGGAGGCTTCAGGCCGGCAACTGAAGTGCCACACGGCGCTCCACGAGGCGCCGCATCATGCCCAGGGAGGCCATGTGCGCGTGGATCAAGCCCAACATGCCGTTGCGGTGCAGTTCACCCAACTTGGCGTCGGACAGCTCGGCCAACTTCTTCTCGTCGATGGCCAGGAAGCCGTCGACCACCATCGACTGGCCGTTTTCCATCTGGGCATCGAAGCGCATGTCCTGCAGCAGATTCAGTTCCACCAACTGCTCGCAGAAGCTGCGCGTACGCTGCATCTCGCCGTCGAGCTGCTCCAGGTAGGTCTGCACGCCCTTGGTGAACTCGGTGGCCTCGCCCTTGTCGTCGAAGAGCCGTTCGCCTTCCTGTTCCGAGAAACCCGACCAGGCCTTGTCGAAGCACACGATGTAGTTGTTGTCGTCCGTGCGCACCATTGCAAACGGGTAGCCGCGCAAGGTGGCCGGCACATAGGAGGCCGTCCAGCCACCATCATCCTTGAGGTAGAGGTTCTCGCCGCGCTTCAAGCCCAGCACCGCCATCGGCGCAACTTCGAGCGCCCCGTTGTTGGCCTGGGGGTCGCCCGCGCGCACGAACACCACCGGGTATTCACGCGACAGGTCAATGAACTCCACCGCGTTGGCATACATGGCGTTCAGGCCACGCGCCGGGCTGTGGTCGCTGTGGATCAGCTTGGACAGCCGCAGGGCGCGGTGGGCTTCGCGGTCCAGCGCCTGCAGCTCGGTGTAGAGGTTTTCCTTCGGGCTGGCCGCGGCGGTGTTCGGGGTGGTGCTCATGGATTCGGTTCTCCGGGTGGTACAGGGGGTGTGGCCAGCACCTTGTCGATGCGCTTGCCGTCCAGATCCACCACCTCGAAGCGCCAGCCGGCCCATTGGACCGAATCGGCCGTGCGCGGGACGCGGCCCAGCAGCAGCATGATCATGCCGGCCAAGGTGTTGTAGCGGCCACGCTCTTCGTCGGGCAACTCCTTGAGGTCCAGCCGATCCTTGAGCTCCGGGGCGGGGATCAGGCCGTCGAGCAGCCAGGACCCGTCCTCGCGCTCAACAGCCCAGGGAGTGTCGTCGCTCGGCGGGGTGAATTCGCCGGTGATGGCTTCCAGCAGATCCCGCACCGTGATCACGCCCTGCACTTCACCGTATTCATCCACGACGAACACCAGTTCGTCGCGCGAGAGTCGGAATTGTTCCAGCAGTTCCATGCCGGTGAGGGTTTCAGGCACGAAGACGGCCGGCTGCAGCAGGCGGGCGATGTCCAAGGTTTCACCGCGTGCCAAGGCAGGCAAGGCGGCGCTGGAGGAGACCACGCCCACCACGTCGTGCAGGCCGTCCCTGCACACCGGATAGCGGCTGTGCGCGTTCTCGCCGATCACCCGCAGTTGCTCGGTCAGCGGGGCGTTGATGTCCAACCACACGACATCATTGCGCGGCACCATCATGGAGCCCACTTGCCGTTCGTCCAAGCGGAACACATTGCGCACCATCTGGTGTTCCTGCTCCTCGATGACGCCACTCTCCAACCCCTCTTCCAGGCTGGCGGCGATTTCCTCTTCGGTCATGCCCGGACCGGCCTTGCGGTGTTGGCCCAAGAGGCGCAGCACCGCATCTGTGCTGAGTGACAACAGCGCCACGAAGGGACGCGTGGCGCGGGACAGTGCCTGCATGGGCCGCGC
>JAIYCN010000209.1 GCA_027487995.1 Rubrivivax sp.
AGGATCTCCTTCTCGGAGGGGCGGCCCTCGCGCTTGAAGTAACCGCCCGGGAAACGGCCGGCGGCGGCGTACTTCTCGCGGTAATCCACCGTGAGCGGGAACCAATCCTGGCCGGGCTTGGTGGTCTGCGCGATGCAGGCGGTGACGAAGACGTTGGTTTCGCCGACGCAGACATTGACGGCGCCATTGGCGAGCCCGGCGTAGGTGCCGGTGGAGAACGTGATCCCCAGGCCGGGGACGGTGACATTATGTTTCTGATTCATGGAACGGACGGACGGAACGGACAATACGGACGGTCAAGGGCGAGGGTAGGTGAACACGAACAGGCCAGCGCCCTGGGCTTGGCGGCTGTTCGCGGGCTCCCCCGGGAGGGGAGCGGCGGAGACCCCGGTATCCGGGGTCACGCGAGGGTCGGACGATCGCGCCGTCAACTCGCGCAGACGCGAGAGATTTCCGTTTGGCGTCCGGCGCGGCCTGCGGGGGGCGCCAAACGGAAATGTCCCGGTCTGGGACGAGCGTCGTAAAGACAACGGGCGACCCGCGGATCGGGTCGCCCGTCAGACGAGAGCGTTACTTGCGGAGATTAAGCTTCTGCAGCAGCTCGTTGTACTTGGGCAGATTGGTCCGCTTCAAGTAGTCGAGGAGCTTGCGCCGGCGGGACGCCATTTGGAGCAGGCCGCGGCGCGAGTGGAAGTCCTTGCGGTGGGTGCGGAGGTGCTCGGTCAGGTGGTTGATGCGGGCGGTCAGGAGCGCGACTTGGACTTCGGACGAGCCGGTGTCCTTCTCGTGGGTCTTGTAGGCCGAGATGATCTGGGGCTTAACAACTGTGGTGGACATGGGTTTGTGGTTGTTGAACACGACTGTAGGGAGCCTTGGCAGGCCCCGTGCCACCCGCTCCTCCCGACTGGAAATCGGGCCGAGCCGGCGTCACCGTTCCAATCCCGCGGAGTGCGGGACCAGTCATGGTGAGCCCCCGCAACCGGCGGGAGCCCACTGACGCAAGGCCCCACTTCCGCAAGTTCCGGGGCGGCCGGCAAGTGCAAAGTCCGCGCGTCAGCCGGAGGGCGGGGAAGCCGTTTCCACCGGCCGACTGGGGTTAACCGCCCATTTTCGCCCGCGGCGCGGGCCGATTTCAGCGTGGAGGAGAGGGCCAAAGGGCTCTCCTTCGATTCTCCTTCGATCCTGGTCCAGTCTGCCTCCAAGGTGCCTCCCATTCTCCTCCGGAGCCGGCTCCCGGGAGAGGCTCGGCCGTGCCGGGATCGGCGTTGAGGGGCGCGCCTGATAGATACTAAAGAATTGGTGCGATTTGAGTTGTGCAATTTTTATGGACCTCTTCCCCGGGATGGGACGGGGGCCTCCCGACCGAGAAATTGCGCCCGGGAGACCCTCCCGGCCGCGGTTCTGGCCGTGGGGATGCGGATGGGGTGTCTGACCTAGTTTAGGGGTCTGGCCGGCCGGGGTCCGGCTAGCCCTTGAGCCCTTGGCGGACCATGGCGACGGCGATCGCGGCGAGGAGCATCGAGATGAGCTTGGAGATCGCGCGCAGGGCCGTGGGTCCGGCGAGGCGGCCGAGACGATCGCCTTGGGTGAGGGCGAGCGCGACCAACGCCAGGTTCACCGCCAGCGCCGCGAGGGTCACGCCGTAGCCGACCGAGCCGGCGAGGACGAGGAGGGTGGCGATCAGGGCGGGGCCGGCGATGAGCGGCATCCCCAGCGGCACCACCCCACAGTCCTCGGCGGGGGCCGGTTCCGGTCCGGAATGGGCGAGATCGCGCGCCGCGAGCAAAAAGAGGATCAGGCCGCCGGCGACCTGGAAGTCGTGCACCGAGATCCCGAGGGCCGCGAAGATGCTGGCGCCGAGGAAGAGGAACAGCAGCGCCACGCCGCCGCCGGTCAGCGTGGCCTGGAGCGCCACGCGCCGCCGTTGCCCGGGCGACAGTCCCCGGCCGAGGGCGAGGAAGATTGCCGCCAGCCCGATCGGGTCGATCGCGACGAACAGCGGGATGAACGCCTGCAGGAACTGGGCGAACCACGCGGACACCCTTCACCCAAGGCTGGGTCGGGCCCCCGCGCAAACCGTGAAATGCCCTTGTGTTCCCCGCCGGCCCGCGGGCAAGGTCCGCGCCTTCCCGCCGCCCCCGCCCAATGAAGATCAATAACCGCCTCACTGCCCGGGCCCTGCTCCCCAAGACCGACCGCGTGTTCGAGCTCGCCGGCCGCAAGATCCGCGCCCTCGACGCCGCCTGGGATCCCGCCAAGGGGACGCCCGTCTTCACCTGGAAGGGGCGCTACACCTCGCGCGGTTGGACCGAGTGGACGCAGGGCTTCCAGTTCGGGATGGCGTTCCTGCACTTCGATGCCACCGGCGACGAGGACCTCCTGCGCCTCGGCCGCGAGAAGACCGTGCGCCACATGGCCTCCCACGTCTCGCACGTGGGCGTCCACGATCACGGGTTCAACAACATCTCCACTTACGGCAATCTGCGGCGCCTGATCCTCGAGGGGCGTCTGCCCGCGGACCAGCGGGAGCTCGACTACACCGAGATCGCCCTGAAGGCCTCCGGCGCCGTCCAGGCCGCGCGGTACGTCCCGACCGCCTATCGCCAACCGTGGTCGCCCCTCGCGGGCGCGGCGGGCGTGGCGCCTTCGGGGTACGTTTATTCCTTCAATGGGCCGCAGTCGCTCTTTGCGGACACCATCCGCTCGATGCGCTCCCTCGTGGTGGCGCACCAGTTGGGGCACGTCCTGATGGGCGAGGGCGACAAGCCGGTGAACCTGCTGCACCGCGCGGTGGAGCACGCGGCAACCACGGCCCGGTTCAACGTGTTCTTCGGCCAGGGGCGCGACCGCTATGATGTCCGCGGCCGCGTGGCCCACGAGAGCATCTTCAACCGCAACGACGGCCAGTTCCGCTGCCCCAGCTCCCAGCAGGGTTACTCGCCGTTCACGACCTGGACGCGCGGTGCCGCGTGGATCATCTGCGGCTTTGCCGAGCAATTGGAGTTCCTCCACACCGTCCGCGGGGCCGACCTCGATGCCGTCGGCGGCCGGCGGGCGGTGACGGACCTGTTCCTCGAGACCGCGCGCGCCGCCAGCG
>JAIYCN010000351.1 GCA_027487995.1 Rubrivivax sp.
AAATTCTTGAACTCGCCGTTCTCCAGCGGTTGCAGCCAGATGTTGAACTGCGTCCCGAAGATCGCAGCCAACGGTGTTCCGGTGGGGCCTATCGATTGGGTCTGTGCTCGCAGATAGGCGCTCAGCGTCTCCAACTTGCCACGCCAGCCGCGCGCTGGGGTGTCTGGCGAGGGTGAAGCTTCGTGCCCGCCATACCGGTCCCGACGAGCCGCCCACCACAGGCCACAGCCCGTGCAGCCGGCCAGCAACAGCACCGCGCGCCCCCAGGACCGCCAGCCCTGGCCTTCCAACCAGGCCACCCACTGTGCTGTGTCCAGCAGCGCCTGCATGACGGTCAGCCACAGTGCCATCACCGCCAATGTCATCACTGAGGCCCGCCACCCAAGCCACAGGCGACTCACGCCGCGGCCCGAACTGCCCCGCCAAAGCAGGCTGAACGAGCATCCGCTGCCCAACGCCAAGAAAAACCAGGTCAGCGTCCACCACAGATGGGCAGCCGCGCCGGCGGGCGACGGCGGTGCCCACACCGCCAGCACCACCAAGGGCAGCAAGGCCACTGTCAACAGCAACGAGGCAAAGCGCCACAGGCTGCCACGGTTGCGCCGCCACACACCCAGCGGAGCGGCGCGACGCAGCCACACCCGTTCTGCATCCATCGAGCCGTCGATCAGGAAGGGCAGGGGAGCGATGCACAAGGCCACCATCAGGGCATGAAAGCGGTTCCATGCCGGATTCCAACCCGTGCCCTGGGCCTCCGCAGCCGCGCCGCCCACCACCGCCAACACCAACGTGAACACCGCCTGGGCCGCCAGCACCACCAGGAACAAGCCCATCACCACACCCAGTTGCAGGTCGAAGGCCCTCGTGAAGCCAAACCGCTGCCACCGCGCCCCCACGCCCCAGCCTGAAGGGTCATGGACTGGATAGCGGCCGTTCATGCCGAACCCTCGTCATTGAGTTCGAGGAACAGTTCATCGAGCGTCAGCGCTCGGCCCGAGGCCGGTGGCGCATCGGCCACGCGGGTGTCGAACACCACGCGCTCCATCCCGCCCACGCGCCGTCGGTGCACCGCCCGGGCGGGCAGGGCGCCATCGCCTGCGGGCAGCTCCAGCAGGCGCAGGTGTTCGGTCAGGGCATCCCACTCGTCCATCAGTTGGATGCGCCCTTCGCGCATGAAGGCCACATGGCTGACCACCCGCTCCAGGTCGCTCAGCAGATGACTGCTGATCAGCACGGTCCGTTGCCCCTGCGTGGACCAGCGCCTTTCGAACAGGCTGCGCATGAAATCACGCCGCGTGATCGGGTCCAGGCTCGAGACCGGTTCGTCCAGGATCAGCACATCCGGGTCGTGCGCCAGTGCCAGCACCACGCTCAGCTTCTGCTGGTCGCCGCCCGAAAGACTGCGGGCCACGGTGTAAAGCGGCAGCCCCAAGCGCTGCGCGAGGACCATCGCGCGGTTGGTGTCCCAGTTGGGATAGGCCTCCTGGAAGCGGCGAAAGTGCCCATCGGCCGTCAGCCAGTCGAAGAGGTCGGGCTGCTGCGCCACATAGCCCAGTCGGCCCTTGGCCTCATCGCTGAGCGCCAACGCGTCTTCGCCCAACAGACTGCAGCGGCCTTCCTGCGGAACGGACAGGCCCACCAGGCACTCTATCAGGCTGGTCTTGCCCGCGCCATTGCGCCCCACCAGGCCCACCACGGCGCCCGCTGGCACGGACAGGCTCACCCCACGCAGGATCGTGGCACTGCGCCCGCGCCGAAGCACGACACCCTGGGCCTGCAGGGGCAGGCTTTCGTCCACCGTGTGTGTGATGGTTTGCACCGCGTCCAATCCCTTCATGTGTCCTCTCCCGCATTCATCGGGTCCTTAGTCCCTGTCGTTCGGCCCGCTGCGGGTGCCAGCAATGGCGCCAATCGTTGAAGCACCGCAGCGGGCTCCAGGCCCAGTTCCGAGGCCTGCCGAGCCGCAGCCTCCAGCGTGGGCATCAATTGCGCCCAACGGGTATCGGGCGGCGCAGCGCGGCGCTCGGCCACCACCATCCCCAGGCCTCGGCGGCGCTCCAACCAACCCTGTTCTTCCAGCAGGGCGTAGGCCTTGGAAATCGTCATCGGGTTGATGGTGTGCAAGGCCGCCAGAGCACGCACGCTGGGCAGTTCATCGCCAGCCTTCCACTGACCGCTGCTCACGCGGCGCTGCACCTGGTCGACGATCTGCCGGTAGATCGGCGTCGTGTCGTGCGGCTGGATCTGGAAGGTGAGCATGCGATTGGGGGTGTCCCATGGTGTACTAATACAATAATACACATACTCGCCAAGGAATCAAGCCGTCGGAGACGAGCGGATCAATCCAAGTTCAGAGAGACAGCAGCTTGCCCGTACGGAAGGCCTTCGCACCGGCCACCTTGCCGATGCGCTCGCCGCGCAAGGCCCAGCGCGTCTTGCTGCGGGCGAAGAACACGCCATCCACGCGCGTGGCCACCGGCGTCACCTCGCCGGCCAAAGGGTCGATGACCTCGGCCACCACCGCGCCTGCCTCGACGGCTTCACCCAACTCACGGGTGAACACCACCACGCCCCCCACCGGCGCGGTCAAGGGGTCCACACCCTCCAGGGGCAGTGCCACGCAGTCAACACCCGTTCCGGCCGTGGCCGGCGTTGCAGCAGACGGATGCAGATGCCCGCGCTGTTCCAGGAAGCGCAGCAGACCCAGCGCATCGCGCTCGGCCAGTTCGTGCGTCACGTCGGCTTCGCCGCGCAGTTCCACCGTCGTGGAAAAGCAGCCCAGCTCGATCGGGTGTTGATCCCCGAGCGCTTCCCGCAGTTCCCACCAGTGTCGCGACACAGCCTCGTCAAACGGGTCGTCCCCTGATTCGCGCGCCAGCAGCACCACACGCGCATCCAGGCAGCGGCCCAGGGCCACGCCGGTATCGGCCCAGGGTGTCGGGGCGTAGAGGTGCATCAGGGCCTGGCTGTCACAGTGCAGGTCCAGCACCGTGTCCGCGTCCACGGCCAGCAGCTGCAGTTCACGCTTGAGCGCATCGGCGGCCGTGCTCGGCTGCCACGCGTGCAGCAGTTCGCGGCAGGCCTTTCGTATCAGCGCGGTGTTTCGTACTGAATCCTCACCCAGGCGACCCTTCAAGGCCTCCAGCAGGCCGGGGGTCAGGTAGCGGTACCCGCGGTTGAAGTTGAGTCCGGTTCCCAGGTCGAAGCGCCCGATTTGCGAACCCAGCAGGGCCTGCGCACCGCCCAGCACATTCGCCGCGGGCACCAGCACCACTTCGCCGATCAGCTCACCTGCAGCCTCCAGGCGCGCCAGATGCGCACGCAAATGCACGCCCACCAACAGACCAGGAATTTCATCGGCGTGCAGGGCGCACTGGATGACCGCCTTGGGGCCACGACCTGGGGTGCCGTAATGCAGGCTGGTCCAGGTCGAGACGGAGCCCGGAGCCGACGAGGGCAGGGTATGGATGCGCGTGTCCATCGTGGGTCAGTTGAAGTCGCCCCACTCCCGTACCAGCGGAAGCGTCAGCCGAACCGGTCGAATGTCGAGCTTCACCCGCTCGATCGTGTAGGGGTCACCGCCGGTGCCCAGCGGCGCCCAGGCCCGGGTGTGCTCGTCGCGCGTGAGGATGAACTCGAACCCCAGGTCCGGCCGGGAATCACCAGGCCGCTGAATCGCGCTGAAGGCCAGGCCCCGCACCTGCGCCTTGGGTCCGTCAACCAACTGGATCATGGCGTCCACGATGGCGTAGTCGGCAAGGATGTCCATGAAGTAGCGGTCGAACTCAAAGGTCGGATCGAAGTTGGGCGATCGAAAGGTGACCGGCGCGGCCAGTTTGGCGGCTGAAGGCTGCAGCCGTCCGGTCTCCAGATTGAACCGGTCGCCGGGCTCCAGCAGGGAGATGCGCGCCCCTTGAAGGCTGAGCGCACCGTTTTGCAACTGCTGCCGCGCCGCGTGCAGTTCCACGAGCAGCGCGCCACGTCCGGCCAGCACGTCGACTTCACCGTCGTGCACCAGGGCGGCCGAATCCTCGTCCACGCCCAGGCCCAGCTTGTCGCCAGTGGCCAGCATCAGCGGAATGAGGCGTCCCACGCGCCCGCGCTTGAGGAAGTGCTGGTCGATCAGCAATCCATCAGGGCCAAAACCCAGGCCCTTGTCGAATTCCACACCGCGGCGCAGGATGCCCTTGAGCACCGAAGTCACGAAAGGCGCGTCTCGGAACATGGTGTTGCTCATCACGGCTGCGCCGGCCGATGTGCCCGCAATCAAGCCACCACGCGCCTGCAGCCGCAGCACCGCCTGCAGCAGCGGGCTGTCTTGTCCCCCTGGGCGCAGCGTGTCCACGATGCGGGCCTGCGCCCCGCCCGTGAAGAACACCGCCTGCGAACGGTCCACCATCTGAATCCACTGGGGGTCGCGCACGGCCGCTGCAATGTCCTGGTCCTTGATGGCCGGTGCCACCGCCACCCACTCGGTGCGCGCACCGGCCCTCTGAAGGGCCTGCTGCGCCGAGTTGGCCACGCGGTCCGGTCGGCCAGAGGCCATGGACATCACCGCGAATGAAGAGCCAGGACCACCGGCCAATTCCACCAGGCGCTTCCAGACCACCGGGTTGTCGAAGCGCACGCTGCCGCCCAACGGCACCACGGGCCCCACCCTTGGTCCGCTGTCGCGCGCGGCCGACTGGCCCGCAGGTTTCGGCTGCGCCGCAGCCGAATTGGAAACCGATTGGGCCTGTGACGGCGTGGTGCTCATGGCGGTGGCAATGCCCATAAGGGCCGCCATGCTCTGGCGGCGGTTCAATGACTTCTTCATTAGGCCTTCGATTCGGTGCCCATCACCGGCCAGTCCCGAGACCTGACGGTGAGGGCGGCGTACCTTCACCCGATACGGCTGCAGACCATGGTGCGCGTGTCAGCGCCGCCTGCAGCCATTGCCGCAGGCTGGCGGCCAGATCGTGGCGGCTGAAGGCGCAGCTCTCTTCGCTGAACAGAGCGCTGGACTCCAGCGGTTGCAGCAGTTGCTCAAGCACAGGCAGGAATTTGGGAGGCAGAGCCGGCCATGCGGACGCAGCCGCGCGAAAGGTGGTGCACAGGGCACCGCCACTGATGCGGTCGTGCTCGTAGGCCGTCAGCGCCTGCGCCAAGTCGCTTGGCGAAGGCGCAATCGCAGACTCGCCCCGTGTGGAGTTCAAATCGGCTTCGTCCGTTCTTCAAGCCAGGCCCGCGCATCGCCCTGAACCAGCGGGCGCAGGCGCTCCAACACCACCGCATGGTAGGCGTTGAGCCACTGCACTTCATCCTCGCGCATCAGCGCACGGTCGATGCAGCGGGTGTCGATGGGGCACAGCGTCAGCGTCTCGAACTCCAGGAACTCCGCGAAGGTGCTGCCCTCGGGTGTGGAGGCCGGCACATTGAGCACGAGGTTCTCAATCCGCACGCCCCACTGGCCCGGTCGGTACACACCGGGCTCGATGGACGTGATCATGCCGGGCTCCATGGCCATGTGCGGCTCGGGAATGGCTTTGCTGATGCTTTGCGGGCCCTCGTGCACGTTCAGGAAGTAGCCCACCCCGTGGCCAGTGCCGTGGCCGAACTCGATGCCCTGCTCCCACAGCGGCGCGCGGGCCAACGCATCGAGCATGGGGCTGAGTGTTCCCCGCGGGAACTTCGCGCGTGACAGTGCCATCGTGCCCTTGAGCACCAGGGTGTAGTCGCGCTTCATGGCCGCACTCACGGTACCCACCGGCCATACGCGGGTGATGTCGGTTGTGCCGCCCAGGTACTGCCCGCCCGAATCGATCAGCAGCAGGCTGCTGCCCTCGATCACCGCATGGGACTCGGCCGTCGCGCGGTAGTGCGGCATGGCGCCATTCGCCGCAAAGCCCGCTATCACGGGGAAGGACAGGCCCACGAAACCCGGCTGGTTGGCGCGCTCGGCGCTCAATTTCTCGTCCACCGTCACTTCAGTGATGCGCTCGCGCCCCAGAGCCTGCTCGAACCAGGCGTAGAAGGCGCACATGGCCGCGCCATCGCGTGCCATGGCCTCGCGCGCGAAGGCGGCTTCCTCGGTTGTCTTTCGGCTCTTGAACAGGGTGCTGGGGTTGATCGCCTCCACCACCTTGACGCCGCTGGCCACGGCCTGGCGCAAGCCCAGCGTCACCCGGCGCGGGTCCATCAGCAACACCGCATCGGAAGGCAGTGCAGCCAGTGCGGAGGGCGCCTGTGAATAGGGCGCCAACGCGAAGCCTTGTGCACGCAGTTCCTCGGCCAAGGCCGCCGGAACCTTGCCTTCACCCACGAATACGGTGACTCCAGCCTGCGCCAACAGCACATGCGCCAGGAACACCGGGTTGTAGTTCACATCCGACCCGCGCAGGTTCGTGATCCACGCAATGTCGTCCACCGTGCTCACGAAATGGTGCGTGGCTCCGTGGCGCGTCATGGCCTGGCGAATCTGGTCCAGCTTGGCCGTGCGCGCCAAGGGTGCGTGCGGTGCGGTGTGGGCATACACGGGCTCGGTGGGCAGGGCAGGGCGCTCGGGCCAGGCGGCCTGCAGCAGGTCCGCATCGGTGCGCAGGGTGATGCCCGCCGCGTCAAGCGCCGTGCGCAACTGCTGCGCCGCCGCCAGACCCAGCACCTGCGCATCCACTGCCACCGTGCCTCCGCGCTTCACCTGCTCTGTCAGCCAGGTCACATGGTGGGTGGCCGTGCCGGTGGGAATCTTGACCAGGTCCACGCCGGTGCCAGCCAATTCCACTTCGGCCTGCATCCAGTAGCGGCTGTCGGCAAACACGGCGGCCCTGTCCAGCATCACCACCAAGGTTCCCATGGAGCCGGTGAAACCGCTGAAGAATTGCCTGCCTTGCCATCGCTCGGGCAGGTACTCCGAGAGGTGCGGGTCGGCTGAGGGCACGAGCAGCGCGTCCACGCCCTCGCGGCTCATCACCTCACGCAGGGCTTCCAGGCGGGTGCGGATGGGATTGGTTCGGGTGTCCATACGCCGATTCTAGGCATCCAGCGCCTGCAAACCATGCCGCATGCGTGCCTTGTCGCAGGCATGGTCGCCCGCGCTGAATTCCCGGCAGGGGTTGGGCCGCCACTCGTAGATGCCGCAGCCCACCCGTTCGCCGATCGTGCCGGTGAGCGCTGCGCAGCGCACGGGCACGTGGTCGGTGCCCCGCATGCGGCACATCGCGCCGTTGAGTTCCACCGCCAGGCCATCGGGCACGGTGCCGCCCATGGACTCCAATTCGTAGACAGCGAAGTCCACCCGGAACGAGGCACAACAGGCCCCGCACCGGACGCAGGGGTTGTCCTCAGCCGATGCGCCCAAGCAGCAGGTACTCCATCAGTGCCTTCTGCACATGCATGCGGTTCTCGGCCTCGTCCCACACCACACTCTGCGGCCCGTCGATGACCTCCGCAGCCACTTCTTCTCCGCGGTGGGCGGGCAGACAGTGCATGAACAGGGCATCAGCCCTGGCCACGCCCATCATCTCTTCGTCCACGCACCAGTCGGCAAAGGCCGTGCGGCGCGCTTCGTTTTCGGCCTCATAGCCCATGCTGGTCCACACGTCCGTGGTCACGAGGTCCGCGCCACGGCAGGCTTCCAGTGGGTCCTTGAAGACCTTGAAGCAGTTGGTGTTGCGCAGGCCCGCCACCTCCAGGTTCACCTCGTAGCCACTGGGCGTGCTGATGTGCACGGTGAAGCCCAGGATGTCGGCCGCCTGCAGCCAGGTGTGGGCCATGTTATTGCCGTCGCCCACCCAAGCCACCACCTTGCCCGCAATCGAACCTCGATGCTCGATGAAGGTGAAGATGTCGGCCAGGATCTGGCAGGGGTGGTATTCGTTGGTCAGGCCGTTGATCACCGGCACGCGCGAGTGCGCCGCGAAGCGCTCGATCTTGCTCTGCTCGTAGGTGCGGATCATCACCAGGTCGACCATGCGGCTGATCACGCGGGCGCTGTCCTCCACCGGCTCGGCGCGGCCGAGCTGGCTGTCGCCGGTGGTCAGGTTGAGTACCGAGCCCCCCATCTGGTACATGCCGGCTTCAAAACTCACGCGGGTGCGCGTGCTG
>JAIYCN010000105.1 GCA_027487995.1 Rubrivivax sp.
AAGTCCACATCGGTGGCGGTGGCGGGGCTGGCCAGCACGAACTTGGTGTTGAAGATGTTCAACCCCTTGTTCTCCATGGCGCCCATGTTGAAGTCGCCCACGGCCACGATCATGAAGCGTTCCAGGTCCAGCGGCAGCTGGAAGCGGTGTTCGTCCCAGATCACCGAGGCCACCAGCGAATTCATCGCGTGCTCGGTCTTCTCCAGGTCGCCGCGGCGCACGTACACCTGCAGCAGGTGGTCTTTCCCGCTGCGGGTGCGGATGTGCTGCTGGCGGCTCACCAGGTCGGCGCCCACCAGGGCGAACAGGTAGCTGGGCTTGGGAAAGGGGTCGTGCCACTTGGCGAAGTGGCGGCCGTTGTCCAGTCCGCCTTCTTCCACCAGGTTGCCGTTGCTCAGCAGCACCGGGTACTGGGCCTTGCTGGCGCGCAGCGTCACGGTGTAGACGGCCATCACATCCGGCCGGTCCAGGAAGAAGGTGATGCGGCGAAAGCCTTCGGCCTCGCACTGCGTGAAAAAGCCGCCGCCCGAGGTGTACAGGCCGCTGAGCTGTGTGTTCTTCTCGGGTGCGATGGTGTTGCGGATTTCCAGTGTGAAGCGCTCGCCCACAGCCACATTGGGCGGCGTGTCGATGATCAGCTGGTTGTCTTCGTGGCGAAAGCTCACGCTCTCACCATTGGCCAACACGCGCAGCAGGTTGAGGTCCTCGCCGTGCAGGCGCAGCGGCGGCGCGGTCTCGCCGGCGGCGGCCCTTTCAATCTCCAGCTTGCTGGCCACGATGGTCTTGGTCGGGTCCAGGTCGAAGGTGAGGTCGACGGTGCGGATCCAATAGTCGGGCGCGGCGTAGTCCAGCCGGTTCACGACGATGGGTGAGGTGCCTTCTCGCATGGGGGTCTCCGATGTTCGGTCTGTGGGCAGTGGCCCTTGGGCTTACAGCCCTTGCTTCAAACTCGCAGTGATGAAGTTGTCCAGGTCGCCATCCAGTACCTTCTGTGTGTTGGAAATCTCGACGTTGGTGCGCAGGTCCTTGATGCGGCTCTGGTCCAGCACATAGCTGCGGATCTGGTGGCCCCAGCCCACATCGGTCTTGCTGTCCTCGAGCTTCTGCTGCTCTTCGCGCTGCTTGCGCATCTCGTGCTCGTACAAGCGTGACCGCAGCATCGCCCAGGCCTCGTCTCGGTTGCGGTGCTGTGAACGGTCGTTCTGGCACTGCACCACGATGCCGGTGGGGATGTGCGTCAGGCGCACGGCCGAGTCGGTCTTGTTGATGTGCTGACCGCCCGCGCCGCTGGCCCGGAACGTGTCGGTGCGCACATCGGCCGGGTTGATCTCGATCTCGATCGAGTCGTCCACCTCGGGGTAGACGAAGAGCGAGGCGAACGAGGTGTGGCGGCCGCCGGCCGAATCGAAGGGGCTCTTGCGCACCAGGCGGTGCACGCCGGTTTCGGTGCGCAGGTGGCCATAGGCGTAGTCGCCCTCCACCTTGATGGTGGCGCTGCGGATGCCGGCCACGTCACCCTCGGTTTCTTCCATCACCTCGGCCTTGAAGCCCTTGCGTTCGCAGTACTTCAGGTACTGGCGCAGCAGCATGGAGGCCCAATCGCAGGCCTCGGTGCCACCGGCGCCCGCCTGGATGTCGATGAAGCAGTTCAGCGGGTCGGCCTGGTTGGCGAACATGCGGCGGAACTCGAGCTGCTCCACCACCTCGCGCAGCTTTTCCGTCTCGTCGGAGATCGCCTGCAGGCCGTCGAGGTCACCCTCGTCCTTGCTCATCTCGTAGAGCTCGAGGTTGTCCTTCAGGTTTTGCGCAAGATGGTTGATGGTCTCGACCACCGTCTCCAGCGACTTCTTTTCGCGGCCCAGTTCCTGCGCGCGCTTGGGTTCGTTCCACACGGCCGGGTTTTCCAAGGCCGCGTTCACTTCGTTCAACCGCAGGGCTTTGCGGTCGTAGTCAAAGATACCCCCGAAGTTGCTCGGTGCGCTCCGAGAGGTCAACCAAGGCGGTGCCAATGGCGTTGATCTGTTCGATGTCCATGGAATTCGTTCTTTGGGCAAACCCTGAATTTTCGCATGGGCCGACCGCCGGGTCGGGTAAGTCCTTGCCCGCGCAAACCGTCAAAAAGCCCCACGGCTTGGGTTTTCCCCGGGATCGGGGGGGCGATGACCGCTTTAGCATGGGTCTCAGGGGATCAACAGATCGGGCGGCGCCTGCGGGCGACCGTCTTGGGCGGTTCGCGGGTGAAGGCCTGCGGCAGGAGACGTCGATGGACATGGGGTGCCTGGTAGCGGGAACTGGCTTGGCCGGTGGGGTTCGGCTGTCTCAGGCCGACGCCACCTCGTCCCACGCGATGATCGATTACCTGGAGGGCCATCTGGGCCTGCCGCATCATTTGTGGCATGAACTGCCCGGCCCCAGCGCATCCAGCTGCCATGTGCTCACCGAGGAAGCGCGACAGGTGCTGATGCCCCAGTTCAGCACCCTGAATCTTCGGTCCGTACTCGACCCCTTGACCACCGACCTTGACCACGCGCTGGAGCGTGAAGTGGCCGTGGCGCTGTTGGGCAGCCCCGTGGCCATTGAATTCGATGATGTCGAGACCTTTGCGTCCCACGTGCGCGTGCAGCGGCGCATCTGCCGTGCTGCGTCCCGCACGGCGGTGGCCTTCAAGACCTTGGCGGCCGAGCGCCCCGACCGCTTCTGGACCTACGACGAAGAGGCCGGCTTCCTGCTGCGCCCGGGCGAGCGCCTGAGCGAGGCCTTGCGCGCGGCCACGCAGCCCTCGGTCACCGGGCAGCTGTATGACTTCTCCTGCTACCGGGCAAGCGAATACGTCATCCTGCTTGGCTTGTCCGAGGAGCTGGAAACATTCAACCCTGCGATGCTCGATCAACTCGAGACGCGCTGCCGCCGCCGCGCCATCCGTTCGCGTGAATTCCACGAGGTGTTCCTGGATGAATTCGGCTCTCACGAGTCGCCCATGCCCGATCGCTATTTCGTGCCCGGCGACCGCCTGTGGTTCCGCAACCCCGACGAGCGCTCCTCAGACGCCTTGGGCTATGAGGGCTCCTGGGTCATCTACATGGGCGGTGGCCTGTTCAGCAATTTCTGGAAGCAGGAGCGGCCCTACACGTTGGAAGACAAGTGCATCGAAATCTTCCACTGGCGAGACGGCGCCTACCAGGACGACCAACAGGAATGGCAGATGGACGAGGGCAAGGTGGACGCCTGTGTGGCTCGCACCTTTGCTGATTCCGCAGAGCGCAGCCGGGTGCTCAATCGGATGATGCGCATGCGCGACCCGCAGGGCGTCTATGCCGAAGGCGGCTGCCTAGACGCCTCGCGCGAGCAGCCCAAGAACGTGTGGCCGGGACACTGCCGGCTGCAGGTGCAGTTGGCCTAGGTCACTGCGCCCGCGCGTTCTTCAGTCCAGGAAGCCCTCGATCAGCGCTGCCAGTTGCTGGGGCTGGTCGTGGTGCAGCATGTGGCCGGCCTCCTCAATCCAGGCGCTGCGCACATCGGGCACCACCTTGAGCCGCCCCTCGAATTCGGCCAGCGAGTAGCGGGTCCCCCACCACTGCGCCAGGTTCGTCTCGCGGCCCACCACGGAGAGCACCGGCGCGGTGATGCGCTTCCAGGTGGCCAGCACCTCGGCCACGCGGTACATCACCGGGTTGACGCGCTTGTGGGCCGGGTCGCCCAGGATGTGCCACTTGCCCTTCGGGTCCGGCTGCGACCAATGTGGCGCCAGCCACGCAGCCTTGTCGGCACTCAGCCGCGGGTTGTTCTTCATTAGGCGCTGCGCCACTTCGTCCACGCTGTCATAGTCGCGCAGGGCCTGCGGCGTGGCCAATTCATCAAGCCATTTGGCGTACTGAACCGGCGCATGTTCGGCCGGGCGCTCGGGCAGGCCGAAGCCTTCCAGGTTGATCAGGCGCCGGATGCGTGCGGGTCGTATGCCCGCATACATCATCACCACGTTGCCGCCCATGCTGTGGCCCAGCAGGTCGATGTGGGGCACGTCCTGCCAGGGCAGGCCGCTGCTGTTCAGCAGGGCCTCAAGGTCGGCGAGGTAGTCCGGGAACCAGTAGCAGTCCGTGCCCGGGGCCACTCGGCTGTGGCCGAAGCCGCGCCAGTCCGGTGCCACAACGAAGCGGTCCTCAGACAGCGCATCCACCAGAAACTGCCAGGAGGCGGCCACGTCCATCCAGCCGTGCACCATCACCAGCGGCGGGCGCTCGGGCGTGCAGAGGGCAGGGTCACCCCACAGCCGCACGTGGTACGTGGCGCCGCGAATGGGCAAGTGGAGGCTGCGGCTGTCTCGGCGGGCGGTGTAGGGGTTGCTCATGCGCGCATCCTATCTGCGCTGCATCAGCGGTTCGCGGACTGACGCGCGGGCGCCGGCGCGCCGCCGTATCGGTCGAACAGGCCTGCGCTTCAGTCGGCGGTGAACAGCCGCTCCACCAAGGCCAGCCGTTCCTGGCGTTGTACGCGTACCGCGTGTTCCGGCATCTGCTCGCCCATCAGCGCATCGCCCAGCATGGATGCATACAGCGCATAGGCCCGCCGCCGGGCGTCCATCACCGGGAATCCCAGTGAAGAGAAGACCTGGGCGATGTAGCCGATACGGCTCTCGTCGGCCTCGCGCACCGCCTGAGCCGCCATGGCGTCGCGCCGGGCCCAGGCGCGGATGGCCAGCTCGATGCGGGCCGCTCGCACGGCTGAACGACCGCGCCAGGGCAGGCTGAT
>JAIYCN010000405.1 GCA_027487995.1 Rubrivivax sp.
AGTTCCAGCGCGTTTGGGTTGAAGCCCCATTGGATGCGCCACTGACCCTTGGCGCAGATGAACACCTCACAGCTGAAGTGCAGGTGCGGGGGATTGACTCGACCGTGCGGGATGGAGACCCCACCGACCTGGAAGCCATGCGGCTCCCGCAGGCTGACGGGCTGCTTGTCGTTTTGCGAAACGCCCGGCCCCACCAATGCGTAGTTGTACTAGGGAGAGCACTCGGGAATGGCGTAGTCGATGAAGGCCTCGGTGGAGTACCGCAGGCTGGAGAACGGAATGTGCCGTTCCTTGAGGTCTTCGATCTTCATCGGGTCGATGCTCCAGAAAGTGATGCGTGGGCTGACGATGAAGCCTGGGCGTGTGCGGGCTGCGCCAACCAGCGGCGAATGGCGATGGCCAAACGACCGGGCGCCTCCAGCGGAATCATGTGACCGCAGTGCTTGATGGCGTGCACCTGCGCGTCTTGCCGGGCCTGCTGAAGACGATGCTGCAGGGGTGGAGGGCACAAACGGTCACGCACACCCGACAGAACCGCCACGGGGCCCTCAAACTGCCGAAACGCTGCCAAGCCGTCGCTCCGTTCTGAGGCCAAGTCGAATTGCCTGCGTGCCACACCGCGCGGAGTGGACCGGGCCATCTGCACCACCAGCCGAGCCTGCCAAGGCTTGGGGCGCCGCGCAAAGTAGCCGGCCTTGGCCGCACGTGCCACCGCAGCCGTGCCTTGACGCTTCAGGACCCTTTTCTGCTGGCGCCCCCGATGGGTGGTGCGCACCGTCGCGGGTTCGGCATTGCTGCCCAACAGCGCCAGGCGCTGTGCACGGGCAACCGAAGACCCTTCGGATGCCGCACCCAGGCGCTGCAGTGCCCAGATGCCGCCAAGCGAAAAGCCCATCAGGTTGTAGGGCTCCGGCCCGCTCCACCAGAAGGGCTGGGGATTTCTCAGCAACTCCCGCCAGCGCGCCACATGAACGCACACATCGGGCCGCAAGCGGCGCGTGACCGCCGCAAAGAGGCGCTGGTCGCAAAGCGTGCCCGGCAGGATGATCAACCGGGTGGTCAAGCCCGCACTCCCCGCGGCTGGTCCCCGCCCTCTTCATTGCCCCGTTCATTGCCCTGTTCACGACGTGGGCTGAGGATCTGCATCCAGTTGGCCACCTCGTCGATCAACACCCATTCGCGCACGATGCAACCGGCCTCAATTTCCAGGTGCGTGATGCCCAGGATCTCCACCGGCTTGCCCGTGGGCTCACCGTAACGACCAGGCCCCTGGTGCCGGGCACGCCAGCGCCAGCGCATGGCAACCGCCGTTGCTCGGCCTTGGCGCGGAACACCCACCAGATGCTCGATCTCGATTTCCGGACTTGGAAGGGCCCCTCGAAGATCGACCCAGAACTGGGCCCGCTCCTGCACGCCCACCGCCACGGATGCGCCTGGCAGAGCGCTGATGACGCTATCGCTGACGCCGGATTGCCGGGCATCCGGCCGCTTCAAGGATTCCAGCCAAGCCTGGGCCGCATCGGCCGCGGGCCCCGACGGCTCCACCCAGGACGTGTAGGGTGCCGGCGCAGCGGGCATGGGCGCCTTGTTCCAACCTCCGGCTGCATCCAGCCAGTCCTGCGCCACGTCACGCTCGTGTCCCCCGATGGCCCTGGCGATTGCTGCTTGGTCCCGAACCAACCACTCGTGGATGATGCGGTTGTCCAGGCACACGCAATCGGCGATGGTCCGCACGAAGACGGGCCGGCGTGTCGGTGGTCCGAATGCACCGCCGCCGGCATGGGTCATGGGGCTGAAGATCCGGTGCGAAGACAGGAATCCCCCTTCCTCGTCGCCGGAGATGATCACGTCTTCAGCAAGCAAGCGGCGGTCGGGGAAGGCCTTGAGGGTGTTGCGTGTTCCTTCGATGACGGGTTCGATGCCGATGCTGACCGATGAGGGCGTCTCCACGGCACACCCCTCGCCGTAGTAGCGGCGGATGTCCTCCAGCCTGCGACCCTCCCAGATCCGGTCGGTGATGACGCGGATGTAGTGGTCCAGGTTCTGGAACTCGGTGTCGAAGCCTTTCATCGGTACTCCGGTCTTGTTGGATTCCACACGGGTGCCACGGATGTGTGCAGCTACCGTGTGGAGGTGATGCGGCGACGACGCTCACCGCCTCGGTTGTTCGGCTGCCCACTTCGAACCGATCCTCGGATGATCAGCTCGCCCGGCACCGTCACGTTTTCAGAGGTGTTGCTCACGTCCTGCCGCAGGTGCCGCTGCAGGAGGTCCACGGTGGCCTCGATCATGGGGCCCAGGGGCTGCTCGACCGTGGTGAGCTGGTAGCTTGGCCAAGCAGCCTGGGGAACGTTGTCAAAGCCCACGACCGACACGTCCTCGGGGATGCACAGGCCCAGTTCATGACGAAGCGTGTCCATGACGGCGAAGGCCATGTGGTCGGATGCCACGAATACCGCATCGGGTCGTTCACCCTTGCTTGCAAAAATCTCCAGGGTGGCCAAGCGGGCCTGATTGAAGTCGTAGTTGCCCACCGCCCGCGCCCAAATGCGCAGGCCGCGGTCCGCCAGGCCTTCCCTGAAGCCACGTTCACGCTCGAGGTTGGTGGAGGATTCCTCGTTGCCCGCGATGAAGGCGACGCGCTCATGCCCGTTGTCGGCCAGGTAGCGCGCCACGGCGCGACCGCCGGCGATGTTGTCTGAACGCACCGAACTGACGGCACCTGCGCTGCCCTGTGCCATCACCCGGTTGAAGAGGACCACAGGGATGGCCGCATCGGCGCAGCGCTGGGCAATGGAGGAGGACAGCGTGGTGGCGGCCAGGATGATGCCGTCCACGTGGTACTGCAGGATTTCATTGACGAGTTCGTCGGAGTTGGGGTTGTCCGACAGGAACAGCAGCACGTGGTACCCATCAGCCTGCAGGCGCTTGGACAGGCGCTCCAGGGCCATGGGATGGAAGAGGTTGTCCAGGTAGGACAGCACGAGGCCAACGATGCGGCTGCGCTTGGTGGTCAGGCTGCGCGCATGCGCATTGGGCCTGTAGCCCAGTTTGCGCGCTGCATCCATGACCTTTTGGCGAGTGGATTCAGACACGCTGGCGCCGGGGGTGAAGGTGCGGCTGACCGCAGACTGCGACACATTGGCCAAGCGGGCCACATCGATGGAGGTGACGTTGGTCTTCATGGCTTGCATTAGACGGCCGTCCAACCACCATCCACCATCAGGGCGGTACCCGTGATGAGCGCGGCCGCCTCCGAAGCCAGGAAAACCACCGCGCCCATCACGTCACGCGGGGTGCCGATACGCCCCAGGGCGATGCGGGAGCGCACGAAATCAGCGAAGGCTGGATCCTGCAGCATGGGCTCCGTCATGGCCGTTCGAATGAAGGTGGGGCATAGCGTGTTGACCCGGATCCCATGAGGGCCCAACTCCCAGGCCAAGGCCTTGGTCATGCCCTCCACCGCATGCTTGGTGCCGCAATAGACGGTTCGCTTGGGCCCGCCCACGTGCCCCATCTGGGACGAGATGGTGATGATGGAGCCGGCCCGCTGGTGCGCGATCATGCTGCGTGCGGCCTCGCGGGCCAGCAAATAGGCCGCTGTGACGTTCAGGTCCATCACCGCCCGCAGGTCTTCGTCGCGGGTTTCGGTCAACAGCGCCGGGCGGTTGGTACCGGCGCTGTTGATGAGAATGTCCAGCGGGCCCAGATTGGCGATGCAGCGGGAGACGGCCGCGCTGTCGGTGACGTCCAGGCAGAGGGACTGCGCACGGCCACCCCGATCCTGAATGCCCTGCGTAACTGCGTGAACCTCTGCCTCGGAACGCGCCGCCACCACCACATCGGCCCCGGCTTGGGCCAGCGCCTGCGCGCAGGCTGCACCAAGACCGCGACCACCGCCAGCGACCAGTGCCCGCTGGCCATCGAGCCGAAAGCTGGGCAAGGACTCGGGCTGCAGACTCACTCCGCATCCACCGGCTGGTACCAGGGAACGTCGCGCCGGCCGTAGCGGCGCACGCGGATATTGGCCTGCTCGCCATGGCCGGCGAAGTTCTCCATGTGACACAGGCGCGAACAGTAGGCGCCTATTTCGGCGCTGGCCTCGTCGGTGAGGACGCGCTGATAGGTGCAGGTCTTGAGGAACTTGCCGACCCACAGACCACCCGTGTAGCGGGCGTTTCGGTTGGTGGGCAGCGTGTGGTTCGTGCCGATCACCTTGTCCCCGAAGCTGACGTTGGTCCGGGGCCCCAGGAACAGGGCGCCGTAGTTGGTCATGCGACGCAGGAACAGGTCGGGGTCCTTCGTCATCACCTGCACATGCTCGAAGGCGAGTTCATCGGCAACCGCGATCATCTCGTCAACCGTGTCGCACACGATGACCTGCCCATGCTCGGCCCAAGCCTTGCGGGCGATCTCGGCAGTGGGCAGGATGCCCAACTGGCGCTCGACTTCGGCCATGGTGTCGCGCGCCAACTGCTCGCTGTTGGTCAACAACACGGCTGGCGACGTGGGCCCATGCTCGGCCTGCCCCAGAAGGTCCACGGCGCACATCTCGCCATCGACCGATTCGTCTACGATCACCAGCGTCTCGGTAGGGCCGGCGAAGAGGTCGATGCCCACTCGGCCGTAGAGCTGCCGCTTGGCCTCGGCCACATACATGTTGCCGGGGCCCACCAGCATGTCCACCGGCTTGATGGTGCCGGTGCCAATGGCCATGGCCGCCACGGCCTGCACGCCGCCCAGCACCAGAATCTCATCAGCGCCGGCCATGTGCATGGCCGCCACGATGGCCGGATGCGGCTCCCCCTGGTACGGCGGCGCCGTGGCAATGACGCGCGGCACGCCGGCGACCTTGGCGGTGAGCACACTCATGTGGGCCGAGGCGATCATGGGGTATTTGCCACCCGGGATGTAGCAGCCCACGTTGTTGACCGGGATGTGTTTGTGACCGAGCACCACACCAGGCCGCGTCTCCACTTCAACGTCCTGCATGCTTTGGCGCTGGATCTCGGCAAAGCGCCGAATCTGGGCCTGCGCGAATCGAATGTCCTCAATTTCACGCGGAGACAGCCGCGCCATGGCGGACTTGATGGCATCCGCCGACAGGAGGAAGTCGCTTGGGTCCCACTGGTCAAAGCGCTGCGAGTACTCCCGAACGGCTTCATCGCCGCGCCGTTCAATGTCCGACAAGATCTGCTCGACGGTGGCACGGACCTGGTGGTCAGCAGCGGCAAGCGTAGCGGCGTCTTGGCCCTTCTTGAGATGGCGAATCACGGAACGAGGCTCCAATTCAAATTTGCATACGCATGCAGTTTAGTGATCAACCACCCTGGATGGTTTGGTGGAAACACCGATCACAGGCGGTCTTACTTGTGTGAATGTTGGGCGGCACCTAGACTTCCAGCGGAAGAAATGCTTTGTGCATGCGATTGCAATTCGTCCTCGGAAATCATGAATCCAACCTCCATTCCCCAGGCCAAGACCGTCGCGTGGTCGGCCCTGCACGATCTGCTGAACCCGGCATCCCTCCCCGCATGCCAGCGCTGGCTCACCCCGGACAGCCTTTGGGTTCTGTCCCACCCGGTCAACGAACTCCGGGGCCCTGAGGCGGTCGCTCAAGAGTTCCTGAACCCCTTGCTGACGGCAATGCCCGATGTTGAAAGACGGACCGACCTGTTCTTCGCCGGCCATTGGGACGGCCGAATTGATGGTGGCGCCGGCACCTGGGTTACGTGCACGGGGCATTACCTGGGCAAGTTCAAGGCACCCCTGTGGGGCATACCGCCCACGGGAGAGCCGGCATGGCTGCGCTTTGGTGAGTTTTATCGAATTGAAGGCGGCCGCATTACCGAAGCGCGCATCCTGCTGGACCTGGTGGATCTGGCGAGGCAGGCCGGTGTGCGCCTGCTGCCACCCTCATCCGGGCTGGAACTGTTGGTGCCGGGGCCGCGCAATGCCGTGGGTGTGCTGCGCGAATCCGCCCTGGATGAGTCCGGGCAAGCGTGCCTGCGCTTGGTGGAGGCCATGATTGGCGGCCTGGGCCGCTACGACCAGAAGGACCTGCGCAGCATGGGCATGGAGCAGTACTGGCGCACCGACATGATGTGGTACGGGCCGTGCGGCATCGGCACATCTCGAGGAATCGATGGATTCCAAACCCACCATCAGAAGCCCTTCCTCGTGGCCTTTCCTGACCGCAAGGGGGGCCATCATCGAGCCCGCTTCGGAGAAGGGAACTTTGCGGCCTCAACCGGTTGGCCCAGTGTGCGTGCGACGCATGCAGGGCCGTATCTGGGCGCACCGGCCAGCAACAGGCCCATCACCATGCGGGTGATGGATTGGTGGCGTCAGGAAGACGGACTGCTGGCAGAAAACTGGGTGTTGATCGACCTGCCCCACCTTTTCCTTCAGATGGGGGTCGACCTGTTGCCGCCGTTGAGCGTGTTGCCACTGCCATCGATGTCGAAGTAGTCGTTGTCGTTTCCTCCAAGGTACGTGCGGCCACTGGCCGCTTCCGTGACGACCTGCCGTCCGTTGTTGATCTTGCTAGCCATTTGAAGATTTCCTTCCCTGAGGCCGCACGACCGCCGTCACAACATGGTCGGGCCTTCATGAAAGGACGGATGGCGTGCGGCTCGTGTACCGGCCCGACGGGACGAACAGTACGCACGCACCATCGGCACGCCAAGCGCAAATCAACCGAAGCTTGACTTCGTTCAGCAGCGCACAGGAAGCAACGGACTTCTTGATCGAAATCAACTGAGGCTGATCACCGCTGCATGCCGTCAGTGGCCCGCACAGTAGAAGTGCGGGTCGGTTGAAAGCAGACCTGGCCCAGCCTGCCCTTCGAAGAACAGCGGAGCGCGAGGGCGCTTGCGCGATACGACCTCGGCCAATGTGGCAGCTTCAAAGAGTCGCCCGTTCTGCATGACATGGCTGATGCGGTCGCTCTGGCGGATGTCGGCGAGGACATCGCCTTCGATCACGACCAGGTCGGCCAGCTTGCCGGCCTCGAGACTGCCCAGGTCGGCATCCAAGCCAAAGTGCCGCGCCGGGTTGAGCGTCGCGGTGCGCAAGGCTTCCAGCGGGGTCATGCCTCCCAGCGCAAACATCCACATCTCCCAATGCGCGCCCAGGCCCTCACGCTGGCCGTGTGCACCAATCATGGCCGGCACGCCCGCGCGCTGCAGTTCGGTGGCGGTGCGGGCCACGCGGATCACGTTGTAGTCCTCTTCGGGCGCAGTGGGGCGGCGCACGGCACGGGCCTGCAGGATGCCCGGGGGCAAATAGGTGGACAGCAATTGATGCTTCCACACCTCGGTGCGCGCGTACCAGTAGTGCTCACCGTCCAGCCCACCATAGGCCACATTCAGCGTGGGCGTGTAGCCCACCTGGGTCTGTGTCCACAGTTGCTTCACGTCGTCATACACCGTGTCGATGGGCAGGGCATGTTCCAAGCCCGTGTGGCCGTCGACGATGTGGCTCATGTTCTGCTGGAACATGCTGGCGCCTTCGGGGACCACCATCATCTGCGTGCGGCGCGCAGCCTCGAGCACCATCTGCCGCTGTTCTCGCCGCGGCTGGTTGTAGCTCTTGACGCTGATGGCGCCGTTGTCCTTCTGACGCTGCAGGTGGGTGAGCGCGTCGTCCAGGTTGTTGATGACCGCATTGATGGAGCCCTTGGCACCGTACAGGATGGAGCCGGTGCTGAAGATGCGCGGGCCCAGCACCTGCCCGGTGCGCTGCAGTTCAGACTGAGCAAAGATGTGGTCGTTGCGGTTGCTGGGGTCGTGCAGGGCCGTCACGCCAAAGGCCAGGGATGCGAGGTTCACCCAGCTTTGCTGCGGAATGAGACCCTCTTCGCCCATGGCGCCGTGCCAGTGCGCATCGATGAAACCCGGGACGATGGTCTTGCCGCGCACGTCCACGCGGCGCGCATCGGAAGGGATGGCGACGCTGGAGGCCGGGCCGATGGCGGCGATGCGGTTCCCTTCAATGAGAACGACGGCGTTCTCGATGACTTCATCGGGCTGTGCAGCCCGCATGGTGGCCACGCGCGCGCCCACCAGGGCGATACGGCCTTGCGGGCGGTCGCTGCGGGCGGTGAGGCCAATCGGGCGGCCTTGTTCCGGTGGGCGGAAGGCCGTGGTGGAGGACGAACTGTTGGCCGTCGCGGCAGACGCACCGGCGCCACCGGCCACCGGGAAGGCTTGGGCCAGGGGCACGCTGAAGAGTTGATGGCCCATGCTGAAGTGGGCTGTGCGCGAGTCGCCACTGAAGTGCAGGTGCTGGCCCGCGTTGTGGGACAGGCGCTTGACAGGCCAGCCTTCCATGCGCGGGGCCACCGTGAGGGGGCGGCCGGTGTTGGACAGCGGCAACACATAGGAATGAAAGCGGTCGATGAAGCCCAGCCAGCGGCCGTCTGGCGAGACGCTGTATTCGCTGATGAATTCACCGCGGGCGATCTCGCTTTCTTGGCCGTCGGACACGCGCACCCGCCACAACGCGCGGCGGGTCTCCACTTCGCTGACGCTGCTGGTGCGGGTGATGAAGACTTCGTCACCGCGCTGGCCATACTGAGGGGTGTCACCGTCGCGGCTGATGCGCCGCGGGGGGCCACTGCCGTCGGCCGCGGCCAAGTACACGCCGGTTTCAAGGCCATGCCAGGGCGACAGCAGCACCGATCCGCGAGACTTCACATAGACCACTTGCCGACCGTCCGGCGAAAAGCGCGGCGTGAGGTATTTGCCGGGCTCGGGCGTGACGATGGTTTCACGGCCAGTGGCCAAGTGCCGAACGCGGACGCGGCCCATCTGGCGGTCGTCCCAGCTCACGTACACAAGGCGTTGGCCGTCACGGCTGAGGCTGGGCTGGAACTCGAAGTGGTCGGACTGCGCGGTGATGCGCTCGGCCACCGCGCCTTCGCGCTGGAGGTCGCGCCGCCACAGGTATCCCAGGGCTGAGTACACGACGAAGCGGCCATCTGGCGCCGTCTGCACATGGCGCAGTTGACGGACCTCGAATTCATCAGGCGCCAACGTTTGCTTCACCCGCAGGGCATCGCGCACCTCCCGCGTGTGGCGCACATGGAAGGGAATGTCGGTGGCCTTGCCCGAGGCGGCATCCACGCGCCACAGGCGCCCCTGCGCCCACACCACCAGTTGCTTGGCATCGGGTGTCCAGGCGAAGCCGGGATACACGCCGTAGACGGACCAAGCCTCTTGCAGATCGCGGCTGAGACCGCCCCACAGCGGGCGTTCAGTGCCGGCCTTCAAGTCCTTGATGAAGAGCGTGCTTTGGTTGCGCACGCGGCGCACGAAGGCGAGGTACTGCCCGTCCGGCGACGGTGTGGGACGAATGGCACCACCCGGCCCGGTGACGAACGGCTCGGTGTGGCCGTCGATGAGGTCTTGCCGGAAGATGCGGAAGATCTCCTTGTTGGAATCCTTGTTGTATTCGAAGGTGTTGCCCGGCGTGGTGTCGCGCGACTAGTAGATATGGCGGCCATCCGGCGAGATGGCGGGCTCGCCC
>JAIYCN010000181.1 GCA_027487995.1 Rubrivivax sp.
CCCCAAGAAACCGCCGGCAGCCCCGGCGGTTTTTTTTCGCCCAGGCAACCCGGCACCAGACGAGGAGAGTGACCCATGAACGCCAAAGCCACCCAAACCAGCCCGGATGCCTGGGGCAGCCCCCCGGACCGCACCAGCCAGACCGCCGACGAGAGGAGCCAGGACGTGATGGCGCTGCAGCGGCCCGCGCACCTGATCCGCTTCTTCCCGGTGCGCAACACACCCATCGAAGCGCTGGTCAGCGGCACACGCCACACCATCAGCCAGATCCTGCACGGGCGCGACGACCGCCTGCTGGTGATCATGGGCCCCTGCTCCATCCATGACCCGGCCGCGGCCATCGAGTATGCGCGCAAGCTGCGCGAGCAGCGCGAGGCCTACAAGGACACCCTGGAGGTGGTGATGCGCGTGTACTTCGAGAAGCCGCGCACCACCGTGGGCTGGAAGGGCCTGATCAACGACCCCTACCTCGATGAGAGCTTCCGCATCGACGAAGGCCTGCGCATGGCGCGCCAGTTGCTGCTGGAAATCAACCGGCTGGGCCTGCCGGCAGCCAGCGAATTCCTGGACGTGATCTCGCCGCAGTACATCGGCGACCTCATCTCCTGGGGCGCCATTGGTGCCCGCACCACCGAAAGCCAGGTGCACCGCGAATTGGCCAGCGGCATCAGCGCGCCCATCGGCTTCAAGAACGGCACCGACGGCAACATCAAGATCGCCTTGGACGCCATCCAAGCCGCCTCCCGCCCGCACCACTTCCTGTCGGTGCACAAGAACGGGCAGGTGGCGATTGTGGAGACCAAGGGCAACCGGGACTGCCACGTGATCCTGCGCGGCGGCAAGGCGCCGAACTACGACGCGGCCAGCGTGGCGGCGGCCTGCGCGGAACTGGACAAGGCGAAGCTGCCCACCTCGCTGATGGTGGATTTCAGCCACGCCAACAGCTCCAAGCAGCATGAAAAGCAGGTGGATGTGGCGCGCGATGTGGCCGCGCAGATGGCCGCGGGCAGCCGCTCCATCTTCGGCGTGATGGTGGAAAGCCACCTGCAGGCGGGGGCTCAGAAGTTCACACCGGGCAAGGACAACCCCGCAGCGCTGACCTACGGACAGAGCATTACCGACGCCTGCATTGGGTGGGAGCACTCACTTCAGGTGCTCGATGTCCTGAGTGGGGCGGTGAAGGCGCGGCGCAACCGATGAGCGCCTCCCTCGACTTCTCCACCCTGCCGCTGCCGGCCCATGTGCTGGCCAACCTGGCGCAGCTCGGCTACGAGCACATGACCCCGATCCAGGCGGCGGCCCTGCCGCTGGCCTTGGCGGGCAAGGACCTGATTGCGCAGGCCAAGACGGGCAGCGGCAAGACGGCGGCCTTCAGCCTGCCGGTGTTGGCCAACCTGAACGCACGGCGCTTCGCGGTGCAGGCCCTGGTGCTGTGCCCCACACGCGAACTGGCCGACCAGGTGACCCAGGAGATTCGCCGGCTGGCGCGGGCCGAGGACAACATCAAGGTGCTGACCCTGTGTGGCGGCGCCACCATGCGGCCCCAAGTGGAAAGCCTGGCCCACGGCGCGCACATTGTGGTGGGCACGCCCGGCCGCATCCTGGACCACCTGGAGCGCCAAAGCCTGGCACTGGACGCGGTGAACACCTGGGTGCTGGACGAGGCCGACCGCATGCTGGACATGGGCTTCGCCGACGACATCGCGGCCGTGGCCCGGCACCTTCCTCCACCCACGAAGCGCCAGACGCTGCTGTTTTCCGCCACCTACCCCGACAACGTGGCGCAGATGGCGGCGCGCTTCCAGCGCGAACCGGTGACGGTGGCGCTGAAGGAGCAGCACAGCGAACAGCAGATCGAGCAGCGCTTCTACGAAGTAGCGGAAGACCAACGGTTGCACACGGTCGGCCAAGCGCTCCAGCATTTCCGCCCCGAAAGCACCTTGGCCTTCTGCAACACCAAGCAGCAATGCCGCGACCTGGTGGCCGTGCTGCAGGCGCAGGGCCTGGTGGCGCTGGAACTGCACGGCGACCTCGACCAGCGCGAACGCGACCGGCGGGTGGTGCGGTTCGCCGGCGGCAGCTGCGCGGTATTGGTCGCCACCGATGTGGCCGCGCGAGGCCTGGACATTGCCAAGCTGGAGGCGGTGATCAATGTGGACATCTCGCCCGAGGCCGAGGTGCACGTGCACCGCATGGGACGCACCGGCCGCGCTGGCGAGCAGGGCCTGGTGCTGAACCTGGCGAGCATGGACGACATGGGGCGCGTGGGCCGCATCGAACAGCTGCTGGGCCGCGAAAGCCGTTGGTACCCGGTGGCCGAGCTCACACCGGCAGCCGGCGCCGCTCCGCTGCGGCCCCCGATGGTGACGCTGCAGATTCTGGGGGGCCGCAAGGAAAAGATCCGGCGCGGCGACGTGCTGGGCGCGCTCACCAAGGACATTGGCCTTGAGGGCAGCGCCATCGGCAAGATCGAGGTGAACGACTTCTCCACCTATGTGGCGGTGGAAGCGGCCGTGGCCGACAAGGCGCTGCGGGGGCTGAACGCCGGAAAGGTGAAGGGGCGGTCGGTGAAGGTGCGAAAGCTCTAGGTCACTCGCGGGCGAGCCGCTCGCTTTTCCAATACACGTCGTCACCGCCCAACCCGTCCAGGTTGGCACGGTTGAGCACTCGGGCCAGCACGAACATGAGGTCGCTCAGCCGGTTAAGGAACTGGCGTGAGGTGGCGCGCACGCCGGCGTCTTCGGAACTCAGCACCACCACCGCACGCTCGGCGCGGCGGGCCACGGTGCGGCACACATGGGCCAGGGCCGCGCTGCGCGTGCCGGCCGGCAGGATGAACTCCTTCAGGCGCGGCAGTTGCGCGTTGTAGTGCTCCAGCGCCTCGTCCAGGCGCAGCAGCGCCGCTTCCTTGAGCAGTTCAAAGCCCGGGATCGACAGTTCGCCCCCGAGGTTGAAGAGCTCATGCTGGATCACCACCAGCAACTCGCGCACATCGTCGGGCAGGGGCTCGGCCAGCAGCACGCCGATGTGGGAATTGAGCTCGTCCACGTCGCCCATGGCCTGCACGCGCAGATGGTGCTTGGGCACGCGGGTGCCGTCGCCCAGCCCGGTGGTGCCATCGTCGCCGGTGCGGGTGGCAATTTGTGTGAGTCGATTGGCCATGGCGGGATGCTACCTTGCCCCGCCCGGTTCATAATCGAACTCTGAATTCAAAGAGAAGCCCGATGAACGCCCCTCACGACCTCGCCGCCTGGCCCGTCCTCAAGCCCCGCCCCTTGCCCGCGGCCATGCTGGAGGCGCTGAAGGCCCGCTTCGCTGACCGGTGCTCCACTGCCAAGGCCGTGCGCGAACAGCACGGGCGCGATGAATCCCCCTTTGACGTACCGCCACCCGAGGCCGTGGTGTTTGCCGAGAGCAACGAGGACGTGGCGGCGGTGGTGGCACTGGCCTCGCAGCACGGTGTGCCGGTCATTCCCTTCGGCGTGGGTTCATCGTTGGAAGGGCATCTGTTGGCCGTGCAGGGCGGCGTGTCGATTGACCTTTCTCGCATGAATCAAGTCCTGCGCGTGAACGCGGAAGACCAGACGGTGACGGTGCAGGCCGGCGTGACGCGCATGCAGCTCAACCGCGAGATCAAGGACACGGGCCTCTTCTTTCCCATCGACCCCGGCGCCGACGCCACCTTGGGCGGCATGACGGCCACCCGCGCCAGCGGCACGAATGCGGTGCGCTACGGCACCATGCGCGAGAACGTGTTGGGGCTGACAGTGGTGACCGCCGAAGGCCGCATCATCAAAACCGGCACCCGCGCGCGCAAGAGCAGCGCAGGCTACGACCTCACACGCCTGTTCGTGGGCAGCGAAGGCACGCTGGGCGTGATGACCGAAATCACGCTGCGCCTGTACCCCATCCCCGAATCCATCACCGCGGCGGTGTGCTCCTTCCCCTCGATTGATGCGGCGGTGCAGACCACCATCCAGATCATCCAATTGGGCGTGCCCATTGCGCGTGTGGAGTTGCTGGACGCGAACACGGTGCGCGCCGTGAATGCGCACGACAAGCTCACCCTGCGCGAAGCGCCGATGCTGCTCATGGAGTTCCACGGCAGCCCCGCCAGCACGGCCGAGCAGGCGCAAACAGTGCAGGAGATCGCGCATGATTTCGGCGGGCAAGCCTTCGAGTGGGCCAGCACGCCGGAAGAGCGCACACGCCTGTGGACCGCGCGCCACCACGCCTACTTCGCAGCGCTGCAGATGAAGCCTGGCTGCCGCAGTGTGACCACCGACACCTGTGTGCCCATCTCGCGCCTGGCCGAGTGCATCAACGCCACCGTGGCCGAGGCCGATGAAGCCGGCCTGCCCTACTTTCTGGTGGGCCACGTGGGTGATGGCAACTTCCACATGGGCTACCTGATCGACCCCGCAAAGCCCGAAGAGCGTGAAACCGCCGAGCGGCTGAATGCACAGCTGGTGGCGCGCGCGCTGGCGCTGGAAGGCACCTGCACGGGCGAGCATGGCATTGGGTTGCACAAGCAGGGCTTCCTGGTGAATGAAGCCGGCGAGGACGCGCTGGACCTGATGCGCGCCATCAAGCGCGCGCTGGCCCCGCGGGCCATCCTGCACCCGGGGAACATCTTTTCTCTTTGACCCCTGCGCGGGTTCACCCTCGACTTGCGCGAGCCGCAATCCGGCCTTGCGCTCTTTCGAACGCCGAAAGCCCACTTCGTTCAAAACGCAGTAACGGAATATCACCTTTGCCGTCTTTGCCAGTGCAACACTGAATTCAGACGACCTGCGAGAGGTCGCCTGGGAACCAGACAAGCACGAGGAGAACAGCAATGTTGAGCATGAGCGGGCTGCCCGGCGGCAGCCAATCGTCCTGCAATGAAGAAGGCGGCGAAGTCCGCAAGGTGGACCTGCCGTTGGCGCGGCGGGAGTTTCTCAAGGGCTCGGGCATCCTGATGGGCAGCCTGGCCGGCAGCACGCTGCTGAGCCTGGCGCCCTCCAGCGTGTGGGCGGTGGAACTGAAGAACCTCAACACCGCCGAAGGCCAGGCCATCATGGCCATGGGCCGCACGCTGTACCCGCACAAGAAGCTGCCCGACGCGGTGTACGCGCTGCTGGCCAAGGCGCTGGACGCCAAGGCCGACGCCACCAAGCAACTCAAGGAGGGCGTGGCCGCGCTGAACAAGGCCGCCGGTGGCGACTTCGTGAAGGCCAGCGACGCCAAGAAGCTCGAAGCGGTGAAGAGCCTGGAGAAGACGCCCTTCTTCGGCACCGTGCGCGGCGAATGCATCACCGCGCTGTACGACAACGACATGGCCTATGCGGCCTTCGGTTATCCCGGTGCGTCCTGGGACAAGGGTGGCTACCTCACCCGCGGCTTCCAGGACCTCAAGTGGCTGCCCGACCCTGACGCTGCCGCCAGCCCGCCGCCCTTCAGGGGCTGAGCGGCCCTGCAGCTGAGCATCACATCAGGATCGAACACACACCGGAGATTTCACACATGGCAAAGATTGATTTCAACGACGACGGCGCGGTCGTCATCATCGGCTCGGGCGCGGGCGGCGGCACGCTGGCCAACGAGTTGTGTCAAAAGGGCATCAAGGTGGTCTGCCTCGAAGCAGGCGCCCGCCAAAGCCAAGCCAGCTTCATCAACGACGAATGGAAGAGCTTCTCGCAACTGGCCTGGCTGGACCCCCGCACCACATCGGGTTCGTGGCGCGTGGCCAAGGACTTCTCGGGCCTGCCGGCCTGGATCTGCAAGACGGTGGGCGGCTCCACCACCCACTGGGCCGGCGCATCGCTGCGCTTCCAGGAGCATGAGTTCCGCACCCGCACCGTCTATGGCGATGTGAAGGGCGCCAACTTGATGGACTGGCCCATCACGCTCAAGGACATGGAGCCCTGGTACGACAAGGCCGAGTTCAAGATGGGCGTGACGCGCACCAACGGCATCCCCGGCCTGCCCGGCAACAACAACTTCAAGGTGATGCACGCCGGCGCCAAGAAGCTGGGCTACAAGAAGGTGCACACCGGCAACATGGCCATCAACAGCCAGCCGCGTGACGGCCGCAGTTCCTGCATCCAGCTCGGCTTCTGCTTCCAGGGCTGCAAGAGCGGTGCGAAGTGGAGCACGCTGTACACCGAGATTCCCAAGGCCGAGGCCACCGGCAACCTCGACCTGCGCCCGGAGAGCCACGTCACCCGCATCGAGCACGACGCCAAGGGCAAGGTCAACGCCGTGGTCTACCGCGACAAGGACGGCAAGGAGCAGCGCCAGAAGGCCCGCATCGTGTGCGTGGCCGGCAACTCCATCGAGACGCCACGCCTGCTGCTGCTGTCGGCTTCCAACATGTTCAAGGATGGCCTGGCCAACAGCTCGGGTCAGGTGGGCCGCAACTACATGCGCCACATGACCGGCTCGGTGTACGCCATGTTCAAGGACCCGGTGCACATGTACCGCGGCACCACCATGGCCGGCATCATCCAGGACGAAGCGGGGCACAACACCAAGCGCGGCTTCGTGGGCGGCTACGAGATGGAAACCCTCTCCCTGGGCCTGCCCTTCATGGCCGCCTTCCTGAACCCGGGCGACTGGGGTTCGGACTTCGCCGAGTACATGGAGAACTACACCCACCTGGCCGGCATGTGGCTGGTGGGCGAGGACATGCCGCGCGAGACCAACCGCATCACGCTCAACGACAAGGTCAAGGACAAGTGGGGCAATGCAGCGCCCAATGTGCACTTCGATGACCATGAGAACGACATCAAGATGCGTGAGCATGCGTTCAAGCAGGGCCAGGAGGTGTATGCCGCGGCCGGCGCGATCAAGAGCTTCAAGACGCCGCCCTACCCCAGCACCCACAACCTGGGCACCGCCCGCATGGGCAAGAGCGCCAAGACGAGCGTGGTCAATGCCTACGGCCAGTCGCATGACATCAGCAACCTGTTCGTCAGCGACGGCAGCCAGTTCACCACCGGCGCAGCGGAGAATCCGACGCTGACCATCGTGGCGCTGGCCATCCGCCAGGCCGATCACATCGCCAAGCTGATGAAGGAGCGGGCGATCTGACCGTCAACGTACTTGGAGGTGCGAGATGTGCGAGTTTTTCGTCAAGGCCGACCCCATCCTCTATGAGCAGCGTTCGCGCACCGTGCGCATCCACGGAGTGGTGACCACCATCCGCCTGGAGAACATGGTGTGGGACGTGCTGGCCAGGATGGCGTCTGAAGAGGGCTGCAGCACCAATGCGCTGATCGGCCAGTTCCATGACGAGATCCTTGCGCATCGCGGCGAAGTGCCGAACTTCGCCTCCTTCCTGCGCGTGACGGTCATGCGCTTCCTCACCCGCCGCGTGATGCAGCTTGAAGCCGCCACACCGGCCCTGGCCAGTGCCAAGGCCGGTGGAGTGGCCACCGGTGCATCCATCCACCCGCTGCCCCGCATTGCCGGCGGCACGGGTCTGTAGACACGAATGACCATGAGCTTCAACACTGAACAGCATCCGGGCGTGACCGCCCAGCCCGACGCCGCCACGCGCGGCTTCACCCTGAACCACTGCATGATGCGCGTGAAGGACCCGGCCGTGTCGCTGGACTTCTACACGCGTGTGATGGGCATGCGCGTGCTGCGCAAGTTCGACTTCCCCGAGATGAAGTTCTCGCTGTACTTCCTGCACCGCAGCGACACCTGCGATGCGCCCGACGATGTGGGCGAGCGCACGGCTTGGACCTTTGCGCAGGAAGGCATGCTGGAACTCACGCACAACTGGGGCACGGAGAGCGACCCCAACTTCAAGTACCACGACGGCAATGCGCAACCGCAGGGCTTCGGGCACATCTGCTTCTCGGTGCCCAACCTGGACACGGCCGTGGCCTGGTTCGACCAGAACAACGTCACCTATGTGAAGCGGCCTGACCAGGGTCGCATGAAGGATGTGGCCTTCATCAAGGACCCGGACGGCTACTGGATCGAGATCGTCGAGGCCGCACGCCTGAAGAACCTGGGGCGCTGAGATGGGCGCGATGGGAGAAGGCGTGGGCGCCGCCACCACCGCAGGCCGAGCCTGGCCAGCCACCTGCGTGGTCGCCCGCCTACCGGGCTCGCTGCCCTTGGGCGGTGTGGTGCAAGACACGCCGATCCACGCCTTTGCCGAACCCGCGCCGGCGTTGAACTTCGACGCGGATGCGGGGTCTGCGTCGCTTCGGCCCTTGCGCCACGACATCGAGCTGGGCGGCCTGCTGGCCTTCGAGATTCGCGGGTTGCTCACGGCCTCGGAAGCCGACGCCGTGGTGCAGGCCAGCGAGCAATTCGGCTACCGGGCCGAGGCGCCCGGCATCAGCACACCGCCCGGCATGCGGATGAACAAGTCGGTGCACTGGGTGGCCGACAGGGGGATGCTGGAGACGGTGATGGGACGGATGTATGCCCTGTTGCCCGACTCAATGGAGGGCCGCCGACTGGTGCCGCGCCTGAGCGAGCGCATCAA
>JAIYCN010000277.1 GCA_027487995.1 Rubrivivax sp.
CAGAAGGATGCCCACGCCCAGCACCAGCCACGTCTCATTGGCATCCCAGAAGGGGCCGATGCTGGCGATCATCGTGTCGCGCTGTTCGGGGGTGGCACGGTGCAGCAGCAGGCCCACGCCCAGGTCATAGCCATCCAGCACCACATAGGCCAACATGGCCACGCCCATCAGGGCCAGGAACACGACCGGCAGTGCCGTAGCCCAGTCGGTGGAGAGTGTCATGCAGCGGCTCCGGTGGACTGCGGGCGCTGCGCCGCGCGGGGCTCGGTGCGGTCTTCCACTCCTTCGGGCATGGGCACCGGCTTCTCCGCCATGTGCTTGACCACGCTTACATACGCCACCAACAGCGCGGCGTAAACGGTCAGGTACAGGGCCAGGGTCATGGCGATGTGTGCACCTGGCACGGCCGAGGCCACTTCATCCACGCGCAGCAAGCCCTGCACGATCCAGGGCTGTCGACCCACTTCGGTCACGTACCAGCCCGCCACGGTGGCCGTCCAGCCACTGAAGGCCATGAGCGACAGGCCCGCCAACACCGGGCGCGGCAGTTGCTCGCCGGCCCATCCACGGCGGCGCAGCAGCCACAAGCCACCCCAACTGGCCAGCAGCATCATCACGCCCGTGCCCACCATGATGCGGAAGGCCCAGAACACGGGCGCCATCGGCGGGTGGCCTTGCTTGAAGTCATTGAGGCCTTGGATCTCGCCATCAGGGTCGTGCTTGAGGATCATCGACGCCCCCTTGGGAATGCCGATGGCGTAGTGGTTCGTGCGGGCCTCCTGGTCCGGCACCGCAAACATCAGCAGCGGTGCGCCGCGCGTGGTCTCCCACACGCCTTCCATGGCAGCCACCTTGGCCGGTTGATGCTGCAGCGTGTTCAGTCCGTGCATGTCGCCGGCCAGGATCTGCAGCGGAATGAGCACCGCACCCACCGTCAGGCCAAAGCGAAGCGACTTGGGCGTGCTGGCGTTGGCCTTGCCCTTGAACAGTTGCCATGCAGCCACGCCGGCCACCAGGAAGGACATCGTCAAGCCGCTGGCCAGCAGCATGTGCACAAGCCGGTAGGGGAAGCTGGGGTTGAAGACCACCTCCAGCCAGCTGGTGACGAAGAACTCGCCGCCGCGGATCTCCACGCCAGCCGGGGTGTGCATCCACGAATTCAGGGCCAGGATCCAGAAGGCACTCATCGTGGTGCCGAAGGCCACCAGGCCCGTGGCCACCAGGTGCGCCCGCTCGGACACCTTGCCGTGGCCGAAGAGCATGATCCCAAGGAAGGTGGCCTCCAGGAAGAAAGCCGTGAGCACTTCATAGCCGAGCAAGGGCCCGGCCACATTGCCGACACGCTCCATGAAGCCCGGCCAATTGGTGCCGAACTGGAAGCTCATCACGATGCCGCTGACCACACCCAACGCGAAGCTCAGCGCGAAAACCTTGGTCCAGAAGCGGTAGGCCATCAACCAACCTGACTCGCCCGTCTTCAACCAACGCAGGCGGAAGAACAGCAACGCCCACCCCAACGCGATGGTGATGGTGGGAAACAGGATGTGGAAGGTGATGTTGGCGGCAAACTGGATGCGCGCGAGAACCAAAGCGTCCATGGGGTGTGTCCTTCTGGGTACGGCTGGGTGCGTTCGGTGGGGTCGTGGCGTGGTTCGGCGTTGGGGATCAACTGCGCCCGCCGGGCACCACCTTGAGCTTGTCCTTGAACTCCAGGATGCGCTGCACCTTGGCGCCCATCTTCATCAGTTGAGCCAACGTGGCGGCGTCCATGCGCTGCACGTCGTCGAACCAACTCGTCATGAGTTCAATCAGGTCGTGCATGCCCTTCATGCGCTTCTGCGCATGGCGGTCTTCCGGCGTGGTGGGTTCCTCCAGCAGCGCATTGCGCAGCATGGTCAGGGTCGGTTCAATCTCGCGGCGGCGTCGCTCTTCAGCCAGGGTGCGGAACACCTCCCATGCATCCCCCGGCGCCTCAAAGTATTCGCGGCGGTCGCCCGGCTGGTGTCGCAGCCGCACCAGTTGCCAGGCCTGCAGTTCCTTCAAGCCCATGCTCACGTTGCTGCGGCTGAACTCCAATGCATCGGCAATGTCGTCGGCGTTCAACGGCTGCGGTGCCACATAGATCAGCGCGTAGATCTGCCCCACCGTGCGATTGATGCCCCAACGGCTGCCCATCTCACCGAAGTGGGCGACGAAGCTGCGGACCAGGGGTGTCAGTGTGGGAGACATGGCGAACTGCGTACAGGTACTACGGATCGAATGATGCCTGAAATTTCAGTAATTAGTGAAAATTCAGAAAATCCCTCAACCCCACTGGGATGTCAGCTTCGTTCAGGAATCCGGTCTGTCGACATGGGACGCCGAAGGGTGCCGAGGGGCGCCAAGACACTTGCCGAACCGGACGTGCGGGTCATCGGCTCCGTGTTGAAATGACCGCATGAAGATCCACACCCACTGCATCCTGGCCGCCCTTCATTCCTTGTGCGTCCTCCTGCTGGCCGGGGTCACACCTGCCAAGGCCAGTGAGGCACGAGACCCCGTGGTGCGGCAAATCCTGTCGGACATCTCGGCCGAGCGCATCGAGCGGCGCATCCGCGCCCTGGTGGCCTTCGAGACCCGGCACACGCAATCGGAAACCCAGTCCGAGACCCGCGGCATCGGCGCGGCCCGGCGTTGGATCGAGCGCGAACTGCAGGCCTGCTCGCGCGCGGCGGGAGGGGCACTTCGGGTGGAGATGCAAAGCCACATCGAGCCGGCCGGACGGCGGCTCTCCCGTCCCACGGAGCTGGTGAACGTGGTGGCCACGCTGCCCGGCGCCTCGGCAGCCGCGGGGCGCGAACGCATCCTGATCGTCAGTGGTCATTACGACTCGCGCAACAGCGACGTGAACGATGCCGAAGGCGCAGCGCCTGGCGCCAACGACGACGCCTCGGGCACCGCGGTGTCGATGGAGCTGGCTTGCGCCATGGCCAAGCACCGCTTCGATGCTACCCTGGTGTTCATGGCCGTGCCGGGCGAGGAGCAGGGGCTCCTGGGAGCGGCACAGTTCGCGCGTGAGGCCCGCCGACAAGGCCTGCCCATTGAGGCCATGATCACCAACGACATCGTGGGCAGCCCGCGGGGCGACTTCGGTCAGCACGACCCCAAGCGCCTGCGCGTGTTCGCTGACGGCGTGGACCCCCTGCTGCGCGCCCTCGTCAACGCCCATTCCAACGCATCCCCAAGCGAAGAGGACCAGCGCGTCTTCGCCGCGCTGCGCGAAACCCTGCAGCCCATTGCTCTGGCCGGTGGCGGCGAAGATCTGCCCACGCACCAGCTGGGCCGCCACCTGAAGACCGCCGGCGAGCTCTACATGCCCGGCTTCACCGTGCAGCTCATTCAGCGGCGCGACCGCTACCTGCGCGGCGGCGACCACCTGCCCTTCCTGGAACGAGGCTACTCCGCCGTGCGCTTCACCGAGCCCTTCGAGAACTTCCGTCACCAGCATCAGAACCTGCGCACGGAGAACGGCGTGCGCTATGGCGACCTTCCCGAATTCGTCGACTTCGCCTATGTGGCCGATGTGGCCCGCGTCAACGCGGCGGGCCTGGCCACACTGGCCTTGGCACCGCCGCCACCCAAGCAGGTACGCCTGGACGCCACCGAACTCACCAATGACAGCGTGCTGCTGTGGGAATCCAGTCCCGGCGCCGTGGGCTACCGCGTGGTGTGGCGCCACACCGACTCAGCCACCTGGCAGCACAGCCGCGATGTGGGCAATGTGCAGCGCGTGCTGCTCGAAGGCGTGAGCAAGGACAACGTGGTGTTTGGCGTCATGGCACTGTCGGCTCGCGGCCATCCAAGCCTGGCGGTGTACCCGCTGCCTCTCATGCGGCGCTGATACGGCGTTGATGCGGCGCTAATCGGCAAAGCTCTTGACCACCGGCACACCGTCGGCGCGCACATAACCGCGGTGCATGCCCTCGGTGTTGAAGCCCATCTTCAGCTGACCATCACGCCCCAGCGCAATCACGCCCCCACGGCCCTGGCGATCGGTCAACGCCTCGCGCAGGGTGTGCTCAACGGATTCGCTCAAGGGCTGCCGAGCGTACTTCATGCGCGCGGCAATGTCGTAGGCCACCACGCCTCGCATGAAGAACTCGCCAGTGCCCGTGGCCGAGACCGCCACCGTGCCGTTGTCGGCATACGTGCCCGCGCCGATGATGGGCGAATCACCGATACGGCCATAGAGTTTGTTGGTCAGCCCGCCGGTTGAGGTGCCTGCGGCCAGGTTCCCCTGCGCGTCCAGCGCCACCGCGCCCACGGTGCCGTACTTGTGATCAACCTCCCAGGGCTCGGGCGGCGTCTCCTTCATTGAAGACCGGCGCGGCGCGCCATCGTGGTCCAGCTGCAGTCGGTTGCCTTCACGGGCCCGCTGCAACTGCTCCCAGCGATGCGGGGTGTGGAAGTAGGAAGGCGGCACGATTTCCAGCTTGCGGTCGGCCGCAAAGGCGTCAGCTCCCTCGCCGGCCAGCAGCACATGACGGGTGTGGTCCATCACCGCACGCGCGGCCGTGATGGGGTTCTTCACCGTCGTGACGCCGGCCACGGCACCGGCCTTGCCCGTCCTGCCATCCATGATGGCGGCATCCAATTCGTTGCGGCCTGCCGCGGTAAACACAGCGCCCTTGCCCGCGTTGAACAGTGGGTCGTCCTCCATCACCTTGATGGCCACCACTACCGCGTCAACGCTGCTGCCCCCGGCGGCCAGTACCGCATGCCCGGCCTTCAGCGCGCGCTCCAGGCCCTGCCGGTACTGCTCGGCCATGGCCGGCGGCACGCTGCGTGGCGTCACATTGCCCGAACCGCCGTGCACCACGAGCGTGATGCGTGAGAGGTCGGGGGCCGTGGACTTCTCAGCAGCCATGGATGGAGTCGACATGAGAGCTCCTAGAGCAGAAGCCGCGGCCAGAACCGCGGTCCGAATTCGGACCAGGGCCACTACGCCAGCGCAACGGATCATCTTGACCTTGAGCGGTTGCAGGAATTGCCCGGAAGTGTAGGCCTGCGCATTCACCGTGCCGCTACAGTCCCATGACATCAAGCCGCATGAAGCCCATCTGTTGATCCAGCCTGCCGCCACCGACCTGCCCGGAGACTTGGTGCTCATCCAGAGCCCGGTGGGTCAACTCGCTTTGCGGGTCTCCGGTAACGGGCCTGCCCTGCTCCTCATCCACAGCATCAACGCGGCGCCCTCCACGGCTGAAGTGGCACCTCTGCATCGGCACTACGAACGCACGCGGCGCGTTTATTCCCTGGACCTGCCGGGCTTCGGTCGATCCGAACGCAGCCGGCGCGCTTACACCCCGGCCTTGATGACCGATGCCATTCACGCGGCAACCCAACACATCCAAAGCGAATGCGGCCCCGCGCCGGTGGATGCGCTGGCCTTGTCGCTGTCCTGCGAGTTCCTGGCGCGCGCAGCCACCCAGCGTCCTCAGGACTATCGAAGCCTGGCCCTGGTGAGTCCCACGGGATTCAACGGCAAGGTGGTGCGACGAGGCTCCCCGGGCAGCACCTTGGCCATCCCTTGGCTGCAGCGGCTGCTGCTGCGGCCCAGCGTGGGGCCACGCTTGTTTTCAGCGTTGACGCGGCCGGGCGTAATCCGCTTCTTCTTGCGCAAAACATGGGGCGCACGACAGATCGACGAGTGGCTTTGGCAACAGGCGGTGCAGACGGTGCGTGTGGCGGGCGCTGAACATGCACCACTTCACTTCATTTCCGCGGGGCTCTTCAGCGCAGACATCCACGAGGTCTACGATGATCTGAAGCTGCCGGTCTGGATGGTGCACGGCACGCGCGGTGACTTCACCGACTACCGTCAGAAGTCACGCCTGCTGGGGTCATCGAATTGGACCTTCAGCGTGCTGCCCACGGGCGCCCTGCCGCACTTCGAGCAGCTCGAGCGCTTCTGCGCCGATTACGACTCGTTTTTGGATAGCGACTCACCCCAGCCCCAGTCGGCATAAAGCCGGGGGGCTTGTCCGAGAGTCACACGGCGCCGTGGGCCTTGAACCAGGCCAGGCAACGCTTCCAACCGTCCTCGGCCGCTTCCTTCCGATAGGTGGGGCGGTAGTCCGCGTGGAACGCATGCGGCGCATCGGGGTACACCACGAACTCGCTGCGCTTGGCTGCAGGGCTGCCGTTCTGCAGCGCCGCCTTCATGCGCTCCACCGAGTCCAATGGAATTCCATCATCCTTGCCACCGTACAGGCCCAGGACCGGCGCCTTCAGTTGCGCCGCCTGGTCCACCGGGTGGCTGGGCCATGTGGGGCTGTTGGCACCCACCAAACGACCGTACCAGGCCACGCCGGCCTTGATCCTCGGCTGGTGTGCGGCATACAACCACGTGATGCGCCCGCCCCAGCAAAAGCCCGTGACGGCCGAACGCGACGCGTCAGCCCCTTGCGATTGCGCCCATGCCAAACAGGCGTCGAGGTCGGTCATAACCTGCGCGTCCGGCGTCTTCATGATGATCTCAGCAATCAGCTTGGCGATCTCGCCGTACGAAGCAGGGTCACCAGCCCGCGCGAACAACTCTGGCGCGATGGCAAAGTAGCCCGCTCGCGCAAAGCGGTTGGCCACGTCGGCGATGTGCTCGTGCACACCGAAGATTTCGCTGATCACCAGCACCACCGGCGCGTTGCGTTGTCCGGCCGGTGCCGCACGGTAGACGGGCAACTTGAAGCCGTTCACGTCAATGGTTTCCTCGCCCACGGTCAGACCCGCAGTAGACGTGCGGATCGTGGTCTGCGCCATCACCGGCCCGGCTGCTGCAGCAAAGCCGACGCCCAGCGCCGTGCGCGTGAATCCGCGGCGGTCCAGGCCACCGGGAGGAACGAGACTGTCGAAATCGGATTGGCTCATGTGGCGTCCTGAACGAGATTTCTGCAGAGATTACTCGATTCCCAGAAACGCCGAAGGCCGCTTCACAGCGGCCTTCGCAAGTGCCTGACTACATAGGCTTTTGTTTGGTTGCGGGGGCAAGATTTGAACTTGCGACCTTTGGGTTATGAGCCCAACGAGCTACCAGGCTGCTCCACCCCGCGTCAGAGCCGATCAGTATAGCGCATTTCCAGGGCAGCACTTGCCAACCCTCAAGCAAAGGGCGCCCACACCACCCACTCAGCGCCCCTGCCCCTTCAACTGCCGCAGTTCGGCTTCCAATTGCTGCACACGCCCCATCAGCGATTGAATGCGCCCATTGAGCGCGCCGATGTTGACAAACGTTTCCTGTTCAGCCGGAGCAGTCAGTTGACCCGCATAGCCCAACCACGAGGGCTCGTGCACCTTCACATCCTTGAAGCCCAGGTCGCGCAGCACCGCTGCAGTCTCCGACGCGCGCACCGCGCTCTGGCAGTAGACGATCGTCTCCTTGCTGCGGTCCAGCCCGGCGTACAGCTTCACCAACTCTTCAACCGGCTTGAGCGCCATGCCTTCACGCGTGCTCACCTGCCGAGACGCCAACTTGGCTGCGGCCTGCGGGTCCCGCCAATTTTCCTCATAAGGAATCAGCACCGCGCCAGGGATGTGACCGCCACGCACCGCGCGGATGTCTTCACCGGAAAACTCCTTGGCCGTGCGCGTGTCGATGATCTGCACCGACCCGCGGCGCAGACGCTCCAACAGTTGCGCGTTGTCCAGCGCACCGCGCATCTCGGTGTTCAATGACAGCGCCACCGGCGCCAGGCGCGTGGGCGTGCGCGACAGGGGCTTGCCGGCATCCTGCCAATCATCGAGCCCACCGTGGTACACGCGGGCATGGCGCCCGCCGTAGTACTCCACCATTCGCGCGGCGTAATAGGCCACGGCGTCGCCCTTGCGGGTGTACACGATCACATCACGGTTCAATATGTCCAAACCCGCTGCACCGAAGATCCGAGACGCCGCCGCAGCCGAAGGTGGGTCTTCCCGGTTCGGGTCACGGAACACATCGCCGGCCGCGCCGAAGTTGATCGCGCCAGGAATGTGCCCTTCCAGATAGTCGCGCTCGTCTCGCGCATCCCACAGCACGGCACCAGCGGCCAGCGCCTTTTCCACCGCCGCGGTGTCCAACACGATGCCCGGCACTTGGGTTGACGTTTGGGCTGACGTCTGTGCTGTCGTTTGAGCCCGCACCGGCCACGCCGCAGTCAAAAGGGTTGCGGCCGCGAACACCAGGGCCGCACGGAGCGCACTCTTCGCAAAAGGCAGAAAGCGGTCAGCGGTCAATTGGAATCCCCTTCGCTGTTGTTCACATCGGACGATTGTGCGGCGTCAACCTCGTCCGCATCAATCCACGTACGCCATCCCACCACAGGAATGCTTCGGCCGCAACGATTACGATCACGCCAACGCAGCTGATCCTCCCCCGCATGTCCAGCGCCCAAAATGCCCTCAACGTCCTCGGTCAACCCTTGCAGGCCTGCTCCTACGACCCGCTGACCGGCTACTTCCGCGACGGCTGCTGCCACACCGACCCGAAGGATGGTGGGCTGCATGTGGTGTGCGCCGTGATGACGCCTGAGTTCCTGGAGTTCAGCCGCTCCAGGGGCAACGACCTCATCACGCCGCGCCCCCAATGGCGCTTCAAGGGTCTGAAGCCCGGCAACCGCTGGTGCCTGTGCGCCCTGCGTTGGAAAGAAGCCTTTGAGGCCGGCGTGGCGCCTAAGGTGGTGCTGCAAGCGACCGACGTGCGGGCCCTGGACGTGCTGGACCTGGAGGACCTGATCGCCCACGCGCACGGTTGAACGCACCCTCCTGCCCATAGAACACGGCATACATGCTGACATCCAGCCGTGCGTCAGGTTCGCGGCCCTGGGCATTGCGCGCCGGCGGTTGATGATCCACACCCTTGACCAGACTGCGGTAGCGCACCCTCACCTCCACCGGCGGCAACGCAGAGGCACCACGCGGCTCACGCGCCCGTGCGGCGGCCACCTCGGCGCTGATGTCGATCTCCCGAAAACGCACCGCATCGCCCGGGCACCAGCCATTGCGCCCATTCACCCAGGTGCCGCCTTGGTTGGGCACCACCCCCTGCCCCACCTGCTGCGCGCAGGCCTTGTCGGTGCCCGACTCGGGCTGTGAGAGCACGTGCGCGGGTGCGTTGTCCACCTGAAGGTGATGCTCGGTGTTGCAGAACTCGGCGCACTTGTCGTCATCAGCGAAGCCATGTCCCGTGATCATCGTGGCCAGGCTCACGCGCGCCATACCCTGCGGCACCTGCACCACCACCGCGCCCTGGCGCTGGGCATAGGTTCCATCGGTCATCGCACCGCCAGGAAAGGGCAAAGGCGACGCATCCAAGGGCCGGGCCACGCCTGCCCGCGCAGGGCCCATCAGGAAGCGCAGGGACGCCTGCACCAGATAAGGCTGGATGCTGTGGAACTCCCAGGTGAGCAAGGCCCGGCCTTGTGCGTCCCGCGGAGCCTTCTGCACGGCCCGCTTGAGCAGGCCGATCAAGGGGGTGGCGTCGTGCAGCCATGATCCGCCAGACCAATACGGCGTGATCCAACGCCCCACCTCCCACCCGCAGCGTACCGCCTGGGCGTTCTCGCACAGCGTCATCTGCACGATGTAGTCCCAGGGCGGGCATTGGGACTTCAACGGCCCCTCGCAGCCCAGGCTCAGGTCCCAGCTCAGTTGATGCGCGCGTTGCAGCCAGTCCATCGGCATGGCCGTCACCACCCGCGTGCGTTGGCCGGTCCATTGCGGGTCGGCCACACGCTGGCCCTGGAACACCGGCAGCACCCGCAGGCGCCCGCTCTCCGCATCCTGCTGCATCTGCTGACGGCGCTGGCTCAAGTGAGCCAGATGCTGAGCCTCATGGGCCAGGCTCTCAAAGGGATCGATCGGCTGCGGCAACAGATGGTTGAACGCGTACGGAACCGTGCCCACCTCGCTGATGGTGTCGTCGGCAGAAACGCGCAAGGCCATGGGCCACGCACGGCGCGAAGACAAGGACACCGTCAGTTCCGACCCTTGACCATTTGCCGCTTCCACCGCAGCCCACAGGGCCTCGCCTGCGGCCTTGGGTACAGCGGCCAAGGCCACGTCACCGCATTCAGGGCACGCACCCGCCACGCGGTTGAGCGTGAGGTCGTTGTTGACGAAGATCACCGCTGCAGCGCCCTGGGCGCGCGCGCGGCGAACCTTGTCCACGTAAGGGCAACCGCCACGGCGGATCAGCACGGCACGCCCCTGAATGGGCATGGAAGGCGGCGCATCTTGGCAGGCCTCGTGCCCATACAGGGCCAAGCGCCAGGCAGCACCATCGGCACTCAGCGCAAGCCCAATGCCACTATCGCCCAGGCCCACCATGGACAGTTCCGGGCGGCCCGACACCGTCACCACGCGTTGCTCATGCCCGAAGCGCTGCAAGGCTTCGCGCACGGACGGCGGGAGTTCAGCTTCGCGCTTCACCGCCACGGCGCGTGGAGTCGGTGCGCCAGAAGCGGCTTTCGAAGCGGATTGCTGACTGCCGGTCAGCGCGGCTGCCAGGGCGGCTTCCGCAGGGGCAGCATCAGGCTCACCCTTGGGCACCAACACCAGGGCCACGGAGGCTGGCCATGTGGCCCACAAGGCAGCCGGGTCGCCCGCCCAGAGCAGGCGGTTCAAGGGGTCCTGGGTGTCCAGCGTGACGACCACCGTGTCGGTATCGAACGAACGGGCCGATGCGCAAAGGGCGGGAGTACTCACCAAGGCCAAGGCCCATGCCCACAGCATGCTCACCGTGGCACGGCGCCATATCCTGCCCAAGACCATACCGCCCCACCGGGCGGTTCGCACACACATCATGCACGGCCCTCCGTTTCGGAAGGGCCCATGATAGTCAGCGCATGGCGTCTCAGCGGAAGCTGAGCACCTCGTCCAGGCTGCGGCGCACCTTGCGGGGCCAGTTGCCCGCGGCCGGCTTGCCCACGGCAATCAGCATCACCGGCACTTCGTTGGCGGCGAGGCCACATTCAGCAGCCACGGCCGCCGGGTCGAAACCGATCATGGCACCCGACACATAACCCTTGCCAGTGGCAGCCAGCATCAGCGTCATGCTGGCT
>JAIYCN010000019.1 GCA_027487995.1 Rubrivivax sp.
CGGGCTCTGCCACCCACAACTGCTCGTCCAGGCGCGCGATCTCCGGTTCGTGGCCGATGACGAGCACGCGCGATCCCAGTGAGAGTGCCTTGCGCGTCAGGCGCAAGGCATGCTCCACCGGGTTGGCCACGCCGGTATGGAATGCCACCGGCGAAGCCGCTTCGCTCATCGCGCCTGCGACAGCAGGTAGTGGGTCAACAGGGGCACCGGTCGACCAGTGGCGCCCTTGGCCGCGCCGCTCTTCCACGCGGTGCCGGCAATGTCCAGATGCGCCCACCGGTAGCGTGCCGTGAACTTCTTGAGGAACATGGCCGCGGTGATGGAGCCGCCTGCGCGACCACCCACGTTGCCCATGTCGGCGAAGTTGCTCTTGAGCGCGTCGGCGTATTCCTCATCCAGCGGCATGCGCCAAGCGGGATCAAGGCCGCGCTTGGCCGCCTGGAGCAGTTCTTCCGCCAGTTCATCGTCAGAAGAGAACAGGCCACTGTGGTGGTGACCCAAGGCAATCACGCAGGCGCCGGTCAGGGTGGCGATGTCAATGACCGCCGCCGGCTTGAACCGCTCGGCGTAGGTGAGCGCATCACAAAGGATCAAGCGGCCTTCGGCATCCGTGTTCAGGACTTCGATGGTCTGGCCCGACATCGAGCGCACCACATCGCCCGGCTTGACGGCCTTGCCACTCGGCATGTTCTCGCAGGCGGGGATCAAGCCCACCACGTTGACGCGTGGCTTGAGTTCACCCAGGGCCTTGAAGGTGCCTAGCACGCTGGCGGCGCCGGACATGTCGAACTTCATCTCGTCCATCTCCGGGGCCGGCTTGATGGAGATGCCGCCGGTATCAAAGGTGATGCCCTTGCCCACCAACACCACGGGCGCCTCGGTGCGCGCGGCCCCCAGGTACTGCAGCACGATGAACTTGAGGGGCTCGTCAGAGCCCTGGGCCACAGCCAGGAAGGACCCCATGCCCAACTTCTTCACCGCGGCTTCGTCCAGCACCTGCAGCTTGAAGCCATGGAGCTTGGCCATCTGTTTGGCTTGGTCGGCCAGGAACGTGGGCGTGGCGTGGTTGGCAGGGCGGTTGGCGCACTCACGCGCCACTTCCACCCCGCTGGCCACCGCCGCCCCGCGGCGCAGGCCCACCGTCACCGCCGTGGCGTCCGCTTTGGCGCAGGCCAGCGTCACCTTGGACAAGCGCGGCGCACTGGGCGCGCTGGGCTTGGTGTGGCGGTACACGTACACGCTGTCGGACACGGCCATGGCCAGAGCCTCGGCGTGCGCTTCGGTCAGGCGTGATGCGCCCACTTGAGCCACCGCCAGGTGCGACACGCCCAGACCCTTCACACTGGCAATGCCGGCCAGCGCCGCCGCCTTGAAGGCCTTGGCCGAATCATCAGCAGCCACGGCCAGCACCAGGCGCTGGGCCTTCAGTCCGGCAGGACGATGCACGTACAAGGCCCTGCCGGCCTTGAGTTCCAGATCGCCGTTCTTGACCGCATCGCGCAACACGTTGGCCAACGGGGCTTCCATGCCTTCTGGCATGGCCGTTCCGGCCACCACCACCAGCAAGGCATCCGCACTCAATCCCGCAAGGCCACCAGCCCCCAGGGCAACAGATTTGAAGTCCATAATTCGACAGCTCCTGAACAGCCCTCCATGTTATTCGATACCTCCGTTCGCCGGGAGCTGGCGCGCTCCTTCGGGGCCACCTTGGTGGTGCTGATGACCATCGTCCTCACCTTGGGCCTGGTGCGCACCGTGGGCGCTGCGGCCCAGGGGAAGGTCTCTGCCCAGGACGTCTTGCTGCTGCTGGGCTTTTCAGGCATCAGCCAATTGGCACCCCTGCTGGCACTCTCCATGTTCATTGCGGTGGTCCACACCATGGGCCGCATCTGGCGCGACAGCGAGATGGTCATCTGGAACAGCGCCGGGGTGAGCCTTCAGCGCTTCATGCGCCCGGTCTGGCGCATGGCCTGGCTGGTGTGCGTGGGGGTGATGGGCTTGGTGCTGTTCGTCACGCCGTGGATGAATCGGCAGGCCGCCGAACTGGTGGTGCGCTACACCGAGCGGTCGGACCTCTCCCGCGTCACCCCGGGACAGTTCCAGGTGTCTCGGGACGGCCGCAGCGTGTTCTTCATTGAACGTGACCGCACCGAGACCCAGGACACACCGTCCAGTGCCCGCAGTGTCTTCATCCACACACAGACGGGCAATCGGGAAACCTTGACCACGGCCAGCAGCGGTCGCCTGGAGACCCGCCCGGATGGCCGCTACCTGGCGCTCAACCAGGGCCACCGCCTGGACCGCGATGCAGGCAACGCCGAAAGCATGCAGGCCTCCTTTACCACCGCCCTGGTCCGCATCGGCGACGCACCGCAGACCTCGCGGCCCGACGTCACACCCAAGACCATGGGCACCTGGCCCCTGCTGCAGTTGCACACACCCGAGGCCGACGGCGAACTCGTCTGGCGCTTCGGCCTCGCCCTGGCGTCCTTGAATCTGCTGGTGTTGGGTGTGGTGCTGTCGGTGAGCAACCCCAGGAAGCCCAGCCAGTGGGGGGTCCTGTTCGCGCTGCTGTCTTTTGTGCTGTATTTCAACCTGATCAACCTCACGCAATCCTGGGTGCAGACTCAGCGCTTGGGTCTATGGCCGGCATTGCTGGGCTTGCACGGCGGCACGGCGCTGCTGGTATGGGGCCTGCTGGTGTGGCGAGCCCAGGCCTTGGGATGGCGCTTGCGGGCGCAACTCTTCGGCTCGGGCGGCAGATCTACCAGCAGCCCGTTGGGTGCAGTCACGGGTGAAGGCGCATGAAGACGGTCCGGCGGCTCATCTACCGCGAGGTCCTCGCCGCCGTGGCCTTCACCACGCTCGCCTTTCTGGCGCTGATGTTCTTCTTTGATTTCGTGGACCAGCTTGGGCGCATCGGCCGTACAGGCTTCACGCTGTCCGCGGCGCTGCTCTCGACGGCGCTTGAACTGCCCGGCCGCTTCTACGAACTGTTTCCCATCACCGTGCTCATCGGCAGCATCTACGCCCTGTCGCGCCTGGCGCAGTCAAGCGAGTTCACCATCCTGCGCACAGCGGGGCTGGGCCCTGGTCGTGCACTCGCCTTGTTGACGGCCTTGGGCGTGGTCTTTGCATCGCTGACTTTTGTTGTCGGGGATTGGCTGGCGCCGACAGCCGCCCAAAAGAGCGTGAAGCTGCGGGCAGCGGCTTCCGGCGGGCTCAATGTCGGCGCAGCCGGGGCTTGGCTGCGCGACCGGCTTGACCACGAGGCACAGGCGCCTACCCCCGTATCCGTGCACGTCTCCCGGCTTGGTGCACAAGGCGAACTGGAAGGCGTGCGCATCTACGAATTCGACGCACAGGGACGGTTGAAGCGGCGCATTGAAGCGGCTTCAGCCCGGGCCGACGAAGACGGTCAATGGCAACTGCGCAACGTGCGGGTGGACCGTTGGGACAACGAAAAGGGCGTGGCGCAGCAAGAGAGCGCCGCCACCCTCGTGTGGACCGGCAACCTCAAGGCCAGCGTCGTGTCCGCAGCCGTTCTGCCTGTGGGCACCATGACCACGCTGGAGCTGTGGCGCTACAGCCGCCATCTATCCCGCCAAGACCAGGCCTTCGCCCAGCACGCCATCGCCTTCTGGAAAAAGGCCCTGTATCCCATGGCCTGCTTCGTGATGTTGGGCCTTGCCCTGCCCTTTGCCTACCTGCACGCGCGGGGAGGCGGCATCAGCTGGAAGGTGTTCGGCGGCATCATGATCGGCATCAGCTTCATGGTGTTCAACAACCTCTCGAGCCACTTGGGCCTGCTGCAAGGATGGTCACCTTGGGTGGCCGCAGCCGCACCTGGCCTGCTCTACTTGATGTTGTCCCTGGGCGCTTTCGCCTGGCTGGTGCGCTACCGATGACGCCCGCCGAAAATCCACACAACATGACCGCTGACCACGCCATCCTCCTGTTCGCCCATGGTGCCCGCGACCCACGTTGGGCCCAGCCCTTCGAAGCCGTGGCCCAAGCCGTGCGCCGCCAGCGTCCCGGCGTGGCCGTTCGGCTGGCGTTTCTTGAATTCATGACGCCGTCCCTCATCGATGCAGCCGAGTCCCTGCTGGCAGATGGTGCTCAGCAAATTTCCGTCGTGCCGCTCTTTCTGGGCGCGGGTGGCCATGTCCGCAAGGATCTGCCGGGCCTGTTGGACGAGCTGCGCAACCGCCACCCGCATGCGCGCTTTGTGCTTGAAACGGCCATCGGCGAGCGGCAATCCGTGATCGAGGCCATGGCCACCGCCGTTGCCCAGGGCGAGCCGCCCCCATGAACCTCCACCAATTCCGATTTGTGCAGGAGGCGGTGCGGCGGGGCTTGAACCTCACCGAGACCGCCCGAGCGCTGTTCACCTCCCAACCGGGTGTGAGCAAGGCCATCCTCGAACTCGAGGAGGAACTGGGC
>JAIYCN010000328.1 GCA_027487995.1 Rubrivivax sp.
ACGCCGAAGCGGTGTTCTTCGTCGATGATCAGCAGTCCCAGGCGCTTGAACTGCACCTCGGAACTGAGCAGCTTGTGCGTGCCCACCACGATGTCGATGGTGCCGTTGGCCAGGCCGGCCATGGCCTCCTTGATTTCCTTGGTCGTGCGAAAGCGGCTCATCTCGGCCACCTTCACCGGCCACTTCGCGAAGCGGTCGCTGATGTTCTGGTAATGCTGCTCGGCCAGCAGCGTGGTGGGTGCCAGCAGGGCCACCTGTTTACCCGCGGTCACGGCCACGAATGCCGCACGCAGGGCCACCTCGGTCTTACCGAAGCCCACATCGCCGCAGATCAGGCGGTCCATGGGCCGCGGGCTGATCATGTCCTGGATCACCGCATGAATGGCTGCGCGCTGGTCGGCCGTTTCCTCGAACCCGAAGCTGGCGGCAAAGGCCTCGTAGTCCGATGGTGCGAAGCGGAAGGCATATCCCTCGCGCGCGGCACGCCGTGCGTAGAGGTTGAGCAGCTCAGCGGCGGTGTCGCGCACCTGCTCGGCCGCCTTGCGCTTGGCCTTTTCCCACTGGCCAGAGCCCAGCCTGTGCAAAGGTGCTTCCTCGGCACTCACCCCCGTGTAGCGGCTGATGAGCTGCAACTGCGACACCGGCACGTACAGCGTGGCCTGGTCGGCGTATTCGAGATGCAGGAACTCGGAAGCGCCACCGTCGGCGCCGCCCGAAAGGTCGATGTTGACCAGACCCTTGTAGCGGCCAATGCCATGGTTGGCATGCACCACCGGGTCCCCCACCTTCAGCTCGGAGAGGTCCTTGATCAAGGCCTCCACGTTGCTCACCTGCTCCTGCTTGCGGCGCTTGCGGGCGGTGGGCGTGGTGGAGAAGAGCTCGCTTTCGGTGATGAAGTCCAGCGAGGGCAGGCCATCGCCGCGCTGCCAACGGAAGCCCTCGGCCAGCGCGGCGGCCGTGATGCCTGCGGGCTCGTCATCAGCCTCGAATTCGGCCAGCGTGGCAAACGCCGGAACCGACAAGCCGTGCTCGCGCAGGAGGTCCAGCAGGCTTTCGCGCCGGCCCTCGCTTTCGGCCACGATCAGCACACGGCTGCCGCCTTGCCGAAGGTGATGCTCCAGCGCGGCCATGGGCTCGGTTGCACCCCGGGTGATGCCCACATCCGGCAGGGCCTGCGCCCAGTCCTGCTGCTCGCTGCCGCGCAGGGACAGGCAGCCGTGCAACTGCGTGGCGGCATAGAACTCTTCGATGCGCTGGTACAGCGCCTCCGGTGGCAGGATGGGCCGCTCTGGGTCGTGTTGCAGGAATCGGTGACGTTCGCGCGTGTCGTGCCAGAAGCGCTCCAGGGCGTCGTCCACCGCGCCGTGCAGCACCACCTCGGCGGAAGCGCCGATGTAATCGAAGATGGTGGCGGTCTGGTCGAAGAACAGGGGCAGGTAGTACTCGATGCCCGCCGTGGCGATACCTTGGCCGATGTCCTTGTACACGCGGGCCTTGGTGGGGTCGCCCTCCAGGCGCTCACGCCAGCGGGCACGGAAGGCCGCGCGGGCGGTTTCATCCATCGGGAATTCACGCCCGGGTAGTAGACGCACCTCCGGCACTGGGTAAAGGCTGCGCTGCGAGTCAGGGTCGAAGGTGCGGATGGAGTCCACTTCATCATCGAAGAGGTCCACCCGATAGGGCACCGCCGAGCCCATTGGGAAGAGGTCGATGAGGCCGCCGCGCACCGCATATTCGCCGGGCGAAACCACCTGGCTGACATGCTGGTAGCCCGCCAAGGTCAACTGCGCCTTCAGCGCCGCTTCATCCAGCCGCTGCTTCTGGCGGAATTCAAACGTGGTGGCCGCCAAAAACGAGGCGGGCGCCAGACGCCCAAGGGCCGTGGTGGCGGGCAACAGGAGGACGTCGATGTCACGCGCCGAGTGCAGACGCCAAAGCGTGGCCAGGCGCTCGGAGATCAGGTCTTCGTGCGGGCTGAAGCCGTCGTAGGGCAGGGTCTCCCAATCCGGGAAGAGGGCGGTGCGCAGGCTGGGCTCGAAGAACTGCAGCTCTTCCTGCAGCCGCGTGGCGTCCGAGGGCTCGGCGCTGAAGATTACCAACGGGCGGCCTTCGGCCTTGGCGCGCGAGGCCTGGCGCGCCAGGAGAAGTGAATCGGCCGAACCATGCGGACGGGGCAGGGTGTAGCGCTTGCCGGCGGCCAGCGCGGGAACATTCAGATGCATGGTGAGGGAGATTTTAGAATCGAGGGCATGTCTGACTGGCGCCATGTGCGCGCAACCCTCAACCGCCCATTGCGCGTGGCCCTTTTGCCCTGTGCAGGCCGGGGCGAGCGCTCCGGTGCGGACCGTCCCAAGCAGTATGTGGACGTTGCCGGCCGCAGCGTGGTGCACTGGACCTTGACGGCCTTTGTGCAACTCATGGATGGCGGCGAACTGGATGGCGTCGCCGTGGTGCTGTCCGTCGGTGATGAAGGCTTTGAGCAGGCGGTTCCCCTCGCCCTGCGGGAGCGCGTCACCACGGTGTGGGAAGGTGGCGCGACCCGAGCGTACACGGTGCTGGCCGGCTTGAATACGTTGCGCCGCCAGGGTCTAGAGGCCGAGGATTGGGTGCTGGTGCACGACGCTGCGCGCTGCCTGATCGAACCCAGCCCCATTCGGCGTCTGATTCACGCTTGCGAGGCAGATCCCATTGGCGGCCTGCTGGCCCAACCGGTGCCTGACACCGTGAAGAAGGCCGACGCGCAAGGGCGCGTGCAATCCACCGTGCCTCGTGACCACCTGTGGGCCGCGCAAACCCCGCAGATGTTTCGGCTGGGGCTGCTGTCTGATCGACTGACCGCTGCGCTTCAGGCAGGCGTGCCCATCACGGACGAGGCCTCCGCCATCGAGTGGGGCGGCGACGCGCCGCGCCTGGTGGCGGGGTCGTCCGACAATTTCAAGGTCACCTACGAAGAAGACTTCCTGCGCGCGGCACGCCTCTTGGCCGCCCGCGGGTCGCAGCAGGACACATGATGAGCACAGTGCCGAACATGCGGGTGGGCGAGGGATGGGACATCCATGCCCTGGTGCCGGGACGCGCCCTGGTGTTGGGTGGCGTGAGGATTCCCCACTCAGCCGGGCTGTTGGGCCACTCCGATGCCGATGCGCTGCTGCACGCCATCACCGATGCACTGCTGGGCGCCGCCGGCCTGGGCGACATCGGCACCCACTTCCCCGATACAGACCCCGCCCATGCGGGCGCCGATTCACGCGTGCTGCTTCAGAAGGCCGTGCAGGCCGTGCGCGCCCAAGGTTGGCAACTGCTGAACATCGACAGCACCGTGGTGGCCCAGGCGCCGCGTCTGTCCGCTCACATTCAGGCCATGCGGGCCAGCATTGCGCAGTGTGTGGGCCTGGACCCACAGTCCGTCAACGTGAAAGCCAAGACCGCCGAGAAGATGGGGCCGGTGGGCGAGGGCCGGGCCATCGAGGCCCGTGCGGTATGCCTGCTGGTGCGCCCCTAGGCGTGCGCGTCTCCACCGTCGGGCACGAAGACATATCCCACGCCCCATACGGTCTGGATGAACCGCGGATGCGCCGGGTCTTCCTCCAGCATTCGGCGCAGCCGTGACACCTGCACATCCAGGCTGCGATCAAAAGGGCCGAAGGCGCGGCCGCGTGCCAACTGGGCCAAGCGCTCGCGGCTCAAGGCCTGGCCCGGGTGCCGGGCGAGTGCCTTGAGCATGGCGTACTCGCCTGTTGTCAGTGGCACCGGCTCGGGGCCTTTGCGCAGTTCGCGGCGCTGGAGGTTGAATTCAAAGGGGCCGAAATGGATGATCTCGGCCGCGCGAGAGGGTGCGCCGGGCGGCTCCGGTATGGGCTGACGCCGCAGCACCGCCTGTATGCGGGCTCGCAGTTCACGGGAATGAAAGGGCTTGGCCAGATAGTCATCGGCGCCCACTTCCAAGCCCACGATGCGGTCTACCTCGGTGGCCTTTCGGCTCACCATGATCAGGGGCGTATCGTCACCCGTACCGCGCAGGTGGCGGCAAATCTCCAAACCTTCGCCCTGATTGAGCCCGGGCTCCAACACGATCAGGTCGGTGTGACCCAGTGCCATCAGTCGGTTGAGCGATGCGGAATCCGTGGCCACCAACACGTCCACGTCCTGGCCTTCGAATTCCAGCCGCACCTGCGCCTGCGTGGAGGGGTCGTCGTCCACGAGCACCATCCGCAGCCGCCGGTGCAGGGCCTGATGACCATCCTCCATGACCGCTCCTCATCAAATTCGTCGGGCGGTGCTGCGCACGTGCAAGGCCGGCCCGGTTGGAAGTCCCGCGCCGTGCGTGCGGCACCGGTTCCGTTCGATTCTGTAAGCGGTGTGCCCGGGCGGCCTTGTGCCCGCTCAAGGCGGCATCACTGCGCCAGCCAGCCCCCGTCAACGTTGATGGCCGCGCCCCGGATGTTCGACGCCGCCTCCGAGCACAGGAACACGGCCAGCTCACCCAACTGCTCGGGCGTGGTGAACTGCAGCGAGGGCTGCTTCTCGCCCAAAAGGCGTTTCTTCGCTTCGTCCACGGTCACGCCCTCGGCCGCTGCGCGTGCATCGACCTGCTTTTGCACCAACGGTGTGAGCACCCAGCCCGGGCAGATGGCATTGACGGTTACGCCGCTGGTGGCGGTCTCCAGGGCCACGGATTTGGTCATGCCCACCAGGCCATGCTTGGCCGCCACGTAGGCCGATTTGTTGGCCGAGGCCACCAGACCGTGGGCTGAGGCGATGTTCAGGATCCGGCCCCAGTTGCGCGCCTTCATGCCGGGCAGTGCCAGGCGCGTCGTGTGGAAGGCCGAGGTGAGGTTGATGGCGATCACCGCGTCCCAACGCTCCACCGGGAACTCGTCGATGGGCGCCACGTGCTGGATGCCGGCGTTGTTGACCAGGATGTCCAAACGCCCGAAGGCCGCCTCGGTGCTGCGGACCAGGTCTTCGATCTCCGCAGGCTTGCTCATGTCCGCACCGTGGTACTCCACGCGAACGCCGGCGGCGGCCACGGACTTCACGGCGGCCTTGGCAGCTTCAGCGTCGCCAAAACCGTTGAGCATCAGGTGGACGCCTTGGCGGGCCAGGCTTTGAGCCATTCCCAGGCCGATACCGCTGGTGGATCCGGTGACGAGCGCGACTTTTCCGATGATCGACATGAGGAAGTTCCTTCAGGCACCACATGCGCCTTGTTAGCATTGAGCGCATTATCGAATGCTGCAAAGCAACAATCACACGAAAGTCGATGGATATGGAGCAACCCCGCCTGAACCATGTGCAGTGCCTCAATGCCCGCGGCCTGCACCACATGGCGTATTGGGAGTGGGGTGACGCGTCCAACCCGCGCGTGTTGCTGTGCGTGCACGGTCTCACCCGCCAGGGCCGTGACTTCGACACACTGGCTCAAGCCCTGTGCGGCCACTACCGTGTGGTGTGCCCGGATGTGGTGGGGCGCGGTGAGTCGGACTGGCTGCCGGACCCCACGGGGTACGCAGTACCGTCCTATGTGGCGGACATGGTCACGCTGTTGGCGCGCCTGAATGCGCAGACGGTGGATTGGGTGGGGACCTCGATGGGCGGCTTGATCGGCATGGGTCTGGCCTCTTTACCCAAGAATCCGATCCGCCGTCTGGTGCTCAACGATGTGGGCCCGCGCATCGAGTTCGCCGCACTGGAGCGCATCGGTCGTTATGTGGGCGCACCCGTGAGTTGGGGCAGTTTCGAGGAAGCCGCCGAGGCGCTGCGATTGGTATCCATGGGTTTCGGTCCACACACGCGCGAACAGTGGCATGCGCTCACGCGGCCCCAACTCAAGCAGAACGAGGAGGGGCGGTGGGTTTCGCGCTACGACCCTTCCATTGCCATTCCCTTCAAGGCGCTGACTGCCGAGATGGCCGCTGCAGGCGAGGCGGCACTGTGGCAGGCCTGGGACCGCATCACCGCGCAAACCCTGGTGCTGCGCGGCGCGCAGAGCGACCTTCTGAGTGCCGCCACCGCAGCGGCAATGGCCGAGCGCGGCCCCCGCGCGGCCACTGTGGCGTTTGAAGGCGTGGGCCACGCACCCACCTTGGTGGCGCCGGATCAGGTGGCCGTGGTGCGGGACTTTCTGTTGACGTGAAGACGACCCACTGGCCCCTCGGCAGCGAGGCGGCCACACCCATCATGGCCTTGGCCGACCTGCAGCAGCAGGCCGAAGCCCAGGCGGACCCGCAGGCCGAGGCTCTGCTCAACGACATCCAGCGCGCCCGCGTCTTCGCGCAGCCCTTGTTGGCCGGGCGCCTGCTGGATACGGGTGAGGACGCGCTGGGTCATGCTGAAGGCGTGGCGGCCATCCTGGCCGGGCTGGGCGCTGCGCACAGCCTGCAGGCCGCGGCCTATCTGGTGTACGCGGCCGACTTCATTCAGAAGCCGGATGAGGTGATCACGCGCGCCTTCGGTCCTGGGCATGGGGCGATGGTGGCCCACACCCGCAAGCTGGTGCAGATTCAACGTGCAGCCATGAAGGCCCGCGTGGAGGAGGATGCGCGCGCGCAGCAGACCGAGCGGGTGCGCAAGATGCTGCTGGCCTTTTCGCGCGACCTGCGCGTGGTGTTGTTGCGCCTGGCCTCGCGCCTGCAGACGCTGCGCTGGCATGCGGCGGCCAAGCGGGATTGCCCGGCGCTTTTGGCGAGGGAGTCCCTGGAGGTGTTCGCTCCCCTGGCCAACCGCCTGGGCATCTGGCAAATCAAGTGGGAACTGGAGGACCTGTCCTTCCGTTTCCTGGAACCCGAGCACTACCGCCACATTGCACGCTTGCTGGACGAGCGGCGCGTGGAGCGCGAGGCCGGCGTGCAGGCCTTCGCGCAGCAACTGCGTGAACTGCTCGTCGGCGCAGGCCTCGCGGGCGCGCAGGTGCAGGGCCGCCCCAAGCACCTTTACAGCATCTGGCGCAAGATGCAGGGCAAGCAGTTGGACTTCAGCCAGGTCATGGACGTGCGCGCCATGCGCGTGATCGTTCAGGATGTGGCGCAGTGCTACACCGCCTTGGCCCGCGTGCACGAGCGCTTCACACCGGTCGATGGCGAATTCGACGACTACATCGCCAAGCCCAAGCCCAACGGCTATCAGAGCCTGCACACCGTGGTGCAGGACGAATCCAGCCGCGCGGTGGAAATCCAGATTCGCACGCTGGCCATGCACGAGCACGCGGAATTCGGCGTGGCCGCCCACTGGGCCTACAAGGAGGCAGGCGCCAAGGGCTATGCCGGGGTGAGTGCGGTCGGGAGTTTCGAAGAGCAGGTGGCGCAGGCCCGCAAGGCCGTCCTGCAACAGCTGCTGGCCTGGGAGCGCGAAGCCGTGGACCAGGCCGCGCCGGGCTTCGAGGACCGCATCTATGTGTTCACCCCGCAGGCGGCCATCGTGGACCTGCCTGCAGGCGGCACCGCGGTGGACTTCGCCTACGCCCTGCACACCGACCTCGGCCATCGCTGCCGTGGCGCACGTGTGGACGGCGCCATGGTCCCCCTGAGTACCCCGCTGCAGACCGGGCAGACCGTGGAGATCGTGTCCGCAAAGGAGGGCGGGCCCTCGCTGGACTGGCTGAACCCAGAACTGCACATGCTGGCCAGCGCGCGTTCGCGCGCAAAGGTGCGCGCCTGGTTCAATACCCTGGAGCAGGCGCAGACCGTGGCCCGCGGGCGAGAGGCGGTGGAGAGGCTGCTGCAGCGGGAAGGCCGAACCGCCCTGAAGCTCGACGACCTGGCCGAGCAACTGGGCTTCAAGGCAGCGGCCGACCTGTTCGAGGTGGTGGGCAAGGACGAGTACTCGCTGCGCAACATCGAACAGTTGCTGCGCCCTGCGCCCGTGGCCAGGCCGGAGGACGAGAGCCTGGTGCTCAAGCGTTCCAAGGCCGAAGGCGCGGGGTCGGGCGTGTTGGTGGTGGGCGTTGATTCGCTGCTGACAAACCTCGCGCGTTGCTGCAGGCCCGCACCGCCAGATTCGATTGCCGGCTATGTGACGCGCGGCCGCGGTGTGGCCATCCACCGCAGCGACTGCAACAGCCTGGCCCATATGGTGCGCCAACAACCCGAGCGGCTGATCAGCGTGGCCTGGGGAGCGCCCAGTGGCGACGCGCTGTACCCCTTGGACGTGCAGGTGGAGGCAGCCGACAGGTCCGGTCTGCTGCGCGACATCAGCGAAGTGTTTGCGCGGGAAAAGATCAATGTGACCGGCGTGAAGACGCAATCGCTGCGCGACCGCCATGGCGCGTCAGCGCACATGACCTTCACGGTGGAGGTGAGCTCGGCGCAGCGGCTGCCCTCGATGCTGAAAGCGCTGTTGACCGTGCAGGGCGTGCGCACTGCACGGCGCCGATGAGCTATACTGGCGGGCTTACAGGCGCATAGCTCAGTTGGTTAGAGCACCACCTTGACATGGTGGGGGTCGTTGGTTCGAATCCAATTGCGCCTACCAAACACCCCTCGCCGCAGGCTCCTGCGAGCGAACACCAACAAAAACGCCCCGCATTGCGGGGCGTTTCGTTTTGGGTGCGGCTTCGCTCAGAAGCGGTGACGAACGCCCACACCCACCGTGTTGCCCGAACCCACGGGCACGCGCTCGTTCATGTACACGGCGTACAGGTCGGTGCGCTTGCTCAGGAAGTGGTCATAGGCCAGCGTGGACGTCTTGCTGGTCTTGGCGTTACTGGGCTCCATCTGGCTGTACTGGAAGAGCACCTTGCCCGCCGCGCTCACCGGCACGGCTGCGCCAAAGCCCATGTGGTCATAGTCCACGCGGAAGGTCTTGTTCTCGACCTTGCCGATCTGGGCGAACAGCTTCACCACCTTGGCGTCATAGGCGGCGCCAATTTGCCACGCGTCGGAGTCGCTGGCACCCACGGAGCCGGGGGCGCCGTCGCGACGACGCACTTCCTGCCATGAGGCGCCCACGCTCAGCGGGCCGCCAAAGTAGAGAGCCGAGATGTTGGTGTTGGCACCCGGGCGGCTACCTTTGGGCGAGTGCATGATGTTGACCGTGGCACCGCCAATCTTGGGCGCGGTGTAACGGATGGCTTCGTTCCAGCCCGTGTCGCCGCTGGCCTGGCCTGCACTGAGGTGCAACAGGCGAATGGCCGGCGAGAAGCCGAACGAATCGCCCAGCGCATTGAAGATCAGGTTGTTCACGAACAGGGGATTGGTGACGCGCCCCATGGTCAGCCCACCGAAGTCGCCCCGCAGGGACACGTTGGCGTTGCGGGAGAACAGCGGGTCACCATTGAAGCGACCGAAGTTGCCGCTGTCCATGCGCACAAAGCTCTCGAGGTTGGCTTCCGCAGTGAGGCCGCCACCCAGGCTTTCCGTGGCCTTCAGGCCCCAGTAGCTGGTGGTCATGTTGCCGCTTTGCAGCGCGGTGGTCGACACCGAGGAGCCGGGTGCCTTGGCATTGACCATCGACACGTCCAGCAGGCCGTACAGCGAGACGCTCTGGGCCTGGGCGCCAACGCACGCCAGGGCCGCAGCAGCGGCAACGAGAAGTTTCTTGCTCATGAACGATCCTTCAAAAAGAGAACAGAGAGTGATCAGGAGAACTACTGAGTCAATTCTATGAACCCTCTTCCCGGTAGGGATGAGTTCATGCCCCCGACGGAGTGGATTGAGGGGGGTCTGTTGGCAACAAACCACACTCCCCAACTTGGGGCGCACCGACACGGTGCAGGACGGGTTGCGCCAGCAGTTGGGCTGCCACGGCAACGGCCACCGCCATGGGCTCCTTGCCCGTGACACCCGCCACGCCAATCGGGCAGGCCAGTTCGGCCACACGCGCAGCAGGAACCCCCCGCGCCTGCAACCGGTGTTCAAAGCGCCTGCGCTTGGTCATCGACCCAATCAGCCCCACCAAGCCAGTGTCCGTGCGCGTCATCAAGGCCTGCACGATGTCGTAGTCCAGCGCATGGCTGTGCGTCATCACGACATGGTGTGTCCCGCCAGGGGCGGCCATGGCCTCGGCCACTGGCCCATCGGAGACGATGCAGCGTAACGTCGGAGCACGTGTCCAGGCCTCGTCCGGCAGGCCGGCGAACGCCTCGTCCCGCACATCAATCCAATCCACGCTGCAGTCGATATCCGCCAGCACCTGCGTCAAGGCCTGCCCCACATGGCCGGCCCCGTAAAGGCACACGTGAAACCGTCCGGGCGGCACCACCCAACGGTCCAGCGCAAAGGCGTCCAGCACTTCGTAATGAAGTTCCACCGCACCGCCACAGCACTGGCCCAGCGCAGGACCCAGGGCCAGTCGTTGGGGCTCGGGGCAGGGGGCAGCCGCGGCCAAGCAGCGCTGGGCCGTTTGCACCGCCATCCATTCAAGGTGACCGCCCCCAATGGTGCCCAGCGTCTGTCCGGTGCCCACGACCATGCGCGCGCCCGCGTCACGTGGGACCGACCCGCGTGCCGCTTGAACCTGCACGATGAGGGCGCGGCGGCCTTCGTTCAGCCAGCGCTGTGCCTGGGCCTTCAAGGCAGCCTGATTCATGCGGAACCTCTCGGGCTGTTGGGCCACCCACTGGACTGGTCTCCATCTGGAACGCCACCGTTCCGCTTCACAGCGCGCAGCGCCTGCAGCAGCGCCTGAGGTGTGGCCGGCACCGGCAGGCTCAAGGTCTGAGCCAGTCGCTTGGCGTGCAGGCCACTGCTGGTCTGATCGGCCGGCGCGCAGGCGGCCAGTGCATCGCGCAGGGCCATCAGCACCGCAAAGCTCAGCAACAGGGGCGGCTCGCCCACCGCCTTGCTGCGGTGAATCGTCTCGGCCGCATTGGCGCGCCCGAACAGGCGCACCTTGAAGTGCGGCGGCGCATCGTTGGCACACGGAATCTTGTAGGTGCTGGGTGCGTGGGTCATCAGCCGGCCGCTTTGCGGATGCCACCACAGTTCCTCCATCGTCATCCAGCCCATGCCCTGGATGAAGCCGCCCTCAATCTGCCCAATGTCCAACGCCGGGTTCAGCGGGGTGCCCACGTCGTGCAGGATGTCGGCCGCCACCACGCGCGATTCACCGGTCAGCGTGTCCACCAACACCTCACACACCGCCGCGCCGTAGGCGAAGTAGTAGAAGGGCTTGCCCGTCATGGTCTGCCGGTCCCAGTGCAGGCCTGGTGTGGCGTAGAACCCATCGCTCCACAGTTGAACGCGCCCCGTGTAGGCCGCGGCCACGGCTTCTTCAAACGCAACGCGGCGCTCCCCCACCCACAGCGTGTCGTCTTCCAGGCGAACGTGAGCCACATCCACGCCTTCGCGCTCGGCCCAATAGGCCAGCAGGCGCCGCCGGATGGTGGATGCCGCGGCCTGCGCAGCCTTGCCGTTGAGGTCGCTGCCGGTGGATGCCGCCGTGGCCGAGGTGTTGGCCACCTTGTGCGTGTCGGTGGCGGTGACGCGCACACGGTGCAAGTCGATGCCCAACTCGTGCGCCACCACCTGCGCCACCTTGGTGTTCAGGCCCTGACCCATCTCGGTGCCGCCGTGGTTCACCAACACGCTGCCGTCGGTGTACACGTGCACCAGGGCACCGGCCTGGTTCAGGTGCGCCAGGTTGAACGAGATGCCGAACTTCACCGGCGTCAGGGCCAGGCCGCGCTTGATCACCGGGTTGCGGGCGTTGTGTGCCGCAATCTCGATCCGCCGCGCGTGGTAGCGGCTGTCTTGCGCCAATTCGTCGATCAGCTCTCGCAGGATGTTGTCCTCCACGGCCTGCCCATAGGGTGTGAGGTGCCGGCCTTCGGCAGGGTCGGGCGCGTAGAGGTTGACCTGGCGCACGTCCAGCGGGTCACGCCCCAGGTGACGCGCCACGCTGTCCATGATGGCCTCGATCACCAGCGCCCCCTGCGGGCCGCCGAATCCTCGAAAAGCCGTGTTGCTCTGCGTGTTGGTGCGGGCGCAGAAGCCCTGCAGGTCCACGTGTGGCAGGAAGTAGGCGTTGTCGAAGTGGCACAGCGCGCGGGTCATCACCGGCGCGGACAAGTCTGCAGAGAAACCCGCGTTCGAAATGAAGGTCGCCTTCGCACCGCACAGGCGACCCTCGTCGTCTAAGCCCACTTCCCAGTCCACCTCGAAGGGGTGGCGCCGCCCGGTGATCATGAAGTCGTCGTCGCGGTCCACGCGCAGCTTCACCGCGCGGCCCAAGCGCCGCGCGGCCACGGCGGCCACGCAGGCGAAGAGGGCGGATTGCGATTCCTTGCCGCCGAAACCACCGCCCATGCGGCGGCATTCCACCTGCACGCGGTGCGCACCTACGCCCAGCGCGTGCGCCACCAGATGCTGCATCTCGCTGGGGTGCTGCGTGGAGCAGTGCACCTTGATCGATTCATCCTCCTGCGGCAAGGCGTAGCTGATCTGGCCTTCCAGGTAGAACTGCTCCTGCCCACCGATCACCTGCGTGCCCGACAAGCGATGCCGAGCGCCCGCCAACGCTGCGGCGGCATCACCCCGTCGCAGCGCCATCGGCGGCACCACATACTGGCTCAGTTCGTGAGCCTGTCGAGCGTCCAGCACCGCCGGCAGCGGCTCCACCTCCAGCACCTGTGCAGCCATGGCGGCGGCCCGAAGGGCCAGGCGCCGATCGGTGGCCAGCACCGCGAACACCGGCTGGCCCAGGTACTGCAGGGTGTCCCCGGCCAGGATGGGTTCGTCCTTGATGATCGCGCCGCACTGGTTGTCGCCGGGGATGTCTTCCGCAGTGAGCACCGCCACCACGCCGGGCTGTGCGAGCAGGGTGGCCTTGTCGATGGCGCGCAACCGTCCGTGCGCCAGCGGCGAAAGGCCCAAAGCCGCATGCAGCGTGCCCGCCCATTCCGGCAGGTCATCCACGTATGCGGCCTGCCCGGTGACGTGCAGGTGTGCCGACTCATGGGGCAGGGGGCGCCCTAAGGGGGCAGTCACCGGTGGGGTGTTGGCGCTGGCGGCTTTCATCGCCACACCTCCAGTCGCAGCGCTTCGTGCTCAATCGCCGATGCGCCCTTGTCGGCCGCATGGCCTGCCGCATCACCCTGTACCGAAAGCCACAACCGCTGCAGCAGGGCCTGCGCTGCTTCGATGCGGTAGGCCGCCGTGGCCCGCAGGTCACTCAATGGCTGGAAGTCCTGCTTGAGTGCGGCCTGCGCGGCGGCAATGCCGGCTTCGCACCAGCCGTGCTGCAGCAGGGCGGCCTCTGCGCCCCGGGCTCGCCCCACGGTGGCCGCCATCCCGCCGAACGCCAGCACCGCGCCGTCAAGCTCCGCAGGCGCGTCAACACCCGCGGCAAACCGCAGCCCGAACCCCGCACACACGGCCGAAATGTCGCTGTCATAGCGCTTGGAGATCTTCCATGCGCGAAACACTTGCCCCGCAGCAGGCAGGGGCACCTCAATCCATTCGATGAACTCGCCGGGCTGCAGTGCATTGCGCTGGTAGCCGAGGTAAAACTCGTCCAGCGGCACGGTGCGCCGCTGGGCACCAACACGCAGCACCAGACGGGCCTGCAGCGCCATCAGAATGGGTGGCCCATCGCCGATCGGCGAGCCGTTGGCCACATTCCCGGCCAGCGTGCCCGCATGTCGAACCGGCGGTGACGCAAAACGGCGCCACAGGTCGCCCAGCACCGGCCAGTGCTGCGCCAATGCGCGCCACGCATCTTCCAGCGTGGCCGCGCCGCCAATACGCAGCCCACCGTCCCGTTCATCGATTGCGCGAAGGTCCGTGGCCGCACCCGTGAACACCAGGTGCCCCACGTCCCGGTGACCCTTGTTGGTCCACAAGCCGATATCGGTGGCGCCGCCCAACACCCGTGCGCCCGGATGGGCGACCAGGCAGGCTGCCAATTCGTCGCTGCTGCGCGGGGCGCTGAAAGCCCGTACTTCCCCGAAAGCAGGATCAGGCGCCGCATAGCTCGGGGTGGGGCGCTGCAAATCACTGGCGCTTCCACGCCCGTCCAAGGCTGCAAGTTGTGCGACCAATGCGGTGCGGTCCAGACGCGACTCGCAGGCCTGCGAGGATGCGCCTTCGGCACCGCCCGCGGCAGACCCATCGCTGAGGCCGTCGCCACCCAATGAAGATTGCGCCGCATCCAGAATCGGCCGGTATCCCGTGCAGCGACACAGGTTCCCGGCCAGTGCATCGGCCCAGTCCTGTCGGCTCGGTGTGGCGCCGCTGTGCTGCGCCTTTTCCCACTCGGTCCACATCGTCATCACGAATCCGGGGGTGCAGAACCCGCACTGGCTGCCGTGGTGCGTCACCAGGGCCTGCTGCACCGGGTGCAGCGCACCGCCGCACAAGCCCTGCAGGTCTTCCACTGTGAACAGGGCCTTGCCGTCCAGTACCGGCAGGTACAACAGGCAGGCATTGAGGTTGCGGATGATCAAGTTCCCATCCAAATCCCGCTCGGCCACGGCCACCGTGCAGGCGCCGCAGTCCCCCTCATTGCATCCCTCCTTGGTGCCCGTGCAGCCCGCGTGCTCGCGCAGCCAAGCCAGCACGGTGGTGGTGGGTGCCAGGCCTGAAACCTCCACCACGCGCTGGCGGTGGATGAAGCGGATGGGACGCTCATTTGAAGCCGCGCTGGCGCGGCCGGCAGGGGCGGATGGCCTTTTGGCGGGGGCTGAAGCACTCATGGCGGGAAGTTAGCAAGCACGACGGGAACTGTCATACAGTTGAACGCATAGTCATCATCATTCATTGAATATGACAAAAGTCGCCGGCTTGGACAAGATCGAGCTTCAACTCGTGCGGGTGTTCCACACCGTGATCTCCGAACGCAGCGTGTCGCGCGCGGCCCTGAAACTGCAAAGCACCCAACCCGCGGTCAGCGCCAAGCTGGCCAGGTTGCGGCGTCTGGTGGGCGATCCACTGCTGGTGCGCAGCGGAGGCGGCATGGCCCCCACGGCCACGGCGCTGTCCCTCATGCCCGCGGCCACCCAAATCCTGCAGGGCGCACAGAAGCTGTTCGGCGGCGGGCCGCGCCTGCAACGTTTCGTTCCGAACCAAGCCAGCCTGCGCCTGCGCTTGGCGGCCAGCGACTTCATGGACCCGCTGTTCCTGCCCGAACTGCTTGCCCGGGTGCGCCGTGAGGCACCGGGCATTGAGGTGGACGTGGTGCCGCTGTCGGCCGAACTGGACTACCGCCGCGCCCTGGCCCACGGCGACCTGGACCTGGTGGTGGGGAACTGGATGCAGCCGCCTGCCGAACTGCACATCAGTCGTCTGTTGGCCGACGAGGTGGTGTGCCTGGTGGCGCGCGACCATCCCGCCACGCGGCTGGGCCGCGCCTGGACCATCGACCGGTACCTGGCCTGTGACCACCTTGTGCCCATGCCCTTCCATGCGGGCGGGCGTGGCTTTGTGGACGAGCACCTGGCCCAGTTGGGGCATGAGCGCCACACCGCGGTGCGCCTGCCGCACTTCGCGCTGGCCCCGGCCCTGGTGGCGCGTTCTTCCCTGGTGCTGACCACAGGGCGCCTGTTCTGCGAACGCTTTGAGGGCCGTGAGGACGTGCGCATCCTGCGCTGCCCAGTACCCATGCCCCTCATCACCTACTACCAGCTCTGGCACGACCTGGCCCACACCAACCCCGCCGTGAAGTGGCTGCGCGAAGCGGCCCGCGATGTGGCGCACACCCTGGCCCGTGGCCGTACCCGCCATGTCCACTGAACACGACACCTGGGCCCTGCGCGGCGACCTGCTCGACTTCACCGGCTTGCCGGCCTGGGGTGACCTGCAGCCGGCCCAATTGCGCTGGCGGCCCAGCCATTGGTTGCTCGTGCGCGGCTCGCGCATCGAGGCTGTTCAGGCCGAGCCCCCAGGGCCGGAATGGCGCCGCATCGACCACGCGGGCCGTCTGGTGATGCCGGGCTTCATCGACACCCATGTGCACAGCCCTCAGCTGGATGTGCTGGCCAGCTACGGCACCGAATTGCTAGATTGGCTGGAGAACCACACCTTCCCGGCCGAGGCCCGCTATGCCGACGAGCGGGTGGCGCAGCGCGGTGCCGAGCGCTTTGTGCAGGCCCTGGTGAACCACGGCACCACGGCCGCCTTGGCCTTCCCCACGGTGCATGAATCGGCCACGCACGCGCTCTTCGATGCTGCGCACCGGATGGACATGCGGCTCATCACCGGCAAGGTGCTCATGGACCGCCATGTGCCCGCCAACCTCCTGGACGATGTGACCAACGCGGAGCAGGCCTGCCGCCGTTTGATCCGCCGCTGGCATGGCATCGGGCGTTGCGCCTACGCGGTCACGCCGCGCTTTGCACCCACCTCCACCGAAGGCCAACTGGCCATGGCCGCAGGCCTGCTGCGCGAAGACCCAAGCCTCTACCTGCAAAGCCATGTGGCCGAAAACCAGGCCGAGGTGCAGTGGGTGCGCGAACTGTTCCCGCAGTCCCGCAGCTATCTGGATGTGTATGCCTCTGGCGGCCTGCTGCACCGGCGCACCGTGCTGGCCCACGGCATCTGGCTCGACGACATCGACCGCCACGCGCTTCACGAAGCCGGCGCCACCATTGCCCACAGCCCCACCTCCAACCTCTTCCTCGGCAGCGGCCTGTTCAACTGGCAGCAAGCCCAGGCGGCCGGTGTGCGCGTGGCCGTGGCCAGCGACGTGGGTGGCGGCACCAGCCTGAACCTGTTGCGAAACCTGGCTGCGGCCTACCAGATCCAGGCCCTGCTGGGCCAGCGGCTCACGGCCTGGAGTGCCCTGCACGCCATCACGCTGGGTGCCGCGCAGGCGCTGGACCTGGACGATGAGATCGGACGCCTGGAGCCCGGCTGCACAGCCGACATCACCGTGTGGGACTGGGCGCAGGAGCCGGTGGTGCAGCACCGCCTGTCCTTGGCCCGCAGCCTGCACGAGCGGGTGTTCGCGTGGATGACGCTCGGTGACGAGCGGCTGCTGCGCTCAGTGGTGGTGGCCGGTCGGGAGCGTTTGTTGCCGGCGGGCGCCTCAAGCCAGCCCACCTCCAACCGGTCGATCTGAACCGAAGCCCAGGCGAAACCGATTCACAATCGCGCCCCATGGATTCCGCCGCTGCGTCCACCGCCACATCGGCCACCCCGCGCCTGAGCCTGCGGGGCATCACCAAGCGCTACCCTGCGGTGTTGGCCAACGACGCCATCGACCTCACCGTACAGCCTGGTGAAATCCACGCCCTGCTCGGTGAGAACGGAGCCGGCAAGAGCACCCTGATGAAGATCATCTACGGCGCGGTGCAACCGGACGCCGGCACGGTGCAGTTCAATGGTGAAGCGGTGCACATCCGCGGCCCCCAGCAGGCCCGTTCGCTGGGCATCAGCATGGTGTTCCAGCACTTCAGCCTCTTCGACACGCTCAGCGGGGCCGAGAACGTGTGGCTGGGCATGGACAAGTCGATCAGCTTGGCCGAAGTGGTGCGGCGCATCACCGAAAAGGCCGCGGCCTACGGCCTGGAGATCGACCCGCAGCGCCCGGTGCACACACTGAGCGTGGGCGAAATGCAGCGGGTGGAGATCATTCGCGCGCTGTTGGGTGACCCTCAACTTCTCATCCTGGATGAACCCACCTCGGTGCTCACGCCCTCGGCGGTGGAGCGCCTCTTCGATGTGCTGCGACAGTTGGCGACGCAGGGCTGCAGCATCGTCTACATCAGCCACAAGCTGCATGAAATCCGCGCGCTGTGCACCGCCTGCACCGTGCTGCGCGGGGGGCGCGTCACGGGCACCTGCAACCCGCGCCAGGAGAGCGACGCGTCGCTCTCGCGCCTGATGATCGGCAGCGACCCTCCGCAACTGCAGCACCGGCCACAAGCGGCCGGTGAAGTGGCGCTGGCGGTGCGCAACTTGAGCGTTCCCCGCAGCGACCCATTCGGCACCGACCTGCAGTCGGTGGCCTTTGAACTGCGCGCCGGTGAAATCCTGGGCGTGGCCGGCGTGTCGGGCAATGGACAACGGGAACTGTTGGCCTGCCTGTCCGGTGAAGACCGCCGGGCACCCGTTGGGTCCATTCGGTTGCTGGGGCAGGACGTGAGTCACGAAGGCCCGGACACGCGCCGCCGCCTCGGCTTGCACTTCGTGCCCGAGGAACGGCTGGGCCGCGGCGCGGTTCCGAGCATGAGCCTCGCGCAGAACACCCTGCTCACGCGCAGCGAGCCCATCCAGCGCGGTTGGTGGATCGACCGAAACCGCATGCGGGAACTGGCCGCACATCTCATCCAGCGCTTCGATGTGCGCACGGGCGGGCCTGATTCGCTGGCACAGTCCTTGTCAGGCGGCAACCTGCAGAAGTTCATTGTGGGGCGGGAGATCGACGCCCAGCCCCGAGTGCTCATCGTCTCCCAACCCACCTGGGGTGTGGACGTGGGGGCCTCGGCGCAAATCCGTGCGTCGTTGCTGGCCTTGCGGGACCAGGGCACGGCGGTATTGGTCATCTCCGAAGAGCTCGATGAACTCTTCGAGCTCGCCGACCGACTGGTGGTGATGGCCAAGGGGCAGCTTTCGCCTGCGACGCCGCGCCAGGACGCCACCACCGAGCGCATCGGGCAGTGGATGTCGGGCTTGTGGGACCGGAGGCTCAACCCATGAGCCTGCGCTTGGAACGCCGCCTCGAGCCCTCGCGCCTGATGACCTGGGCCTCCCCGCTCATCGCCCTGGCGCTCACCACCGTGCTGGCCGGCCTGTTGTTTGCGCTCTTGGGCAAGGACCCGATGCGCGGCCTGTCCATGTTCTTCATCGAGCCGCTGGGCAATCTGCGCCTCGTCGGCGAGGTGCTGCTCAAGGCCACTCCGCTTGTGCTGTGCGGTTTGGGGTTGGCGGTGTGCTACCGCAGCAACGTATGGAATATCGGGGCCGAAGGGCAGTTCCTGCTCGGCGCCATCTTCGCCAGCGGCACCGCATTGTGGTTGGGTGATCTGGGCCTGCCCGGCACCGGCGGCAGCACCAGTGGCCTTTACGCGCCGGTCGTGCTGCTGGCGGGCGTGGTCGGCGGCATGGTCTGGGCCGCACTCACGGCGGTGCTCAAGGACCGCTTCAACGCCAACGAGATTCTCGTGAGCCTGATGCTGGTCTATGTGGCGGTG
>JAIYCN010000384.1 GCA_027487995.1 Rubrivivax sp.
ACGTGTTCCTGCCGACCGTGGGCAAGCGAGGCGCGGCCATCATCGCCGCGCGCGGCCTGTCATCGGCCGCCTCAGCGGCCAACGCCGCCATCGACCACATGCGCGACTGGGCCTTGGGCACCAACGGCCGTTGGGTCACCATGGGCGTGCCCTCCAAGGGCGAGTACGGCATCCCCAAGGAAGTCATGTTCGGCTACCCCGTTACCTGCGAGGGCGGCGAATACAAGATCGTCGAGGGCCTACCCATCGACGCCTTCAGCCAGGAGTGCATCAACAAGACCCTGGCCGAGCTGCAAGGCGAACAGGACGGCGTCAAGCACCTGCTGTAAGGCGCTGCGCCCGACGGCCGCAAAGCACCTCGGGCGTACTACAGTTGGGCCTGAACCAACAGGGCCGGCAACCCTAGGGTCGCCGGCCCTTCTTCATTTCAGGTGGTGCCGTGCCCTTTGCCCCTTCCCGTTCCGCTCATCCCGCCTCAGTTCTGTTCGAGGAAGGCGAGCGTGCCGCGCCACTGCCCGTGTGCGACCACTACAGCGGCGTGGAGGCGCGCATGCGCAAGAGCCTGGCGCTGCAGGGAGAACTCGGCCCCATCTTCGATGTGACGCTGGACAACGAGGACGGCGCACCGGTGGGCGCTGAAGTCGAGCACGCGCGCCTCATTGCCGAATTGCTGGGTGGGCCGCTCAACCGCTGGAACCGTGTGGGCGTGCGCTTGCTGGACGCGCAGCACGAGCGTTTTGAAGATGTGGCGCGCGTGGTGCTGAAGGCCGCGAGCCGCCCGGCCTACCTGATGATCCCCAAGCCGCAGGGCGCAGCCGACCTTGAGCGTGCAGTGGCGGTGATCGACGCACTGGGCGGGCATGACATTCCCCTGCATGCGCTCGTGGAAACCCACGGCGCGCTGCGCGAGGTCTTCGCCCTGGCCGCCCATCCACGCGTCGAATCCCTGTCATTCGGGTTGATGGACTTCGTGAGTGCCCACCGGGGCGCAATCCCGCAATCGGCCATGGGGGTAGTGGGCCAGTTCACGCACCCTTTGGTGTTGCGGGCCAAGCTGGAAATGGCGGCGGCCTGCCATGCGCATGGCAAGGTGCCCTCCCACTGCGTGGTCACCGAGTTCAAGGACCTTCAGGCCCTGCAGGCCGCAGCCCGCAAGGCCGCACTGGAACTGGGCTACACGCGCATGTGGAGCATCCACCCCGACCAGATCCGCCCCATCGTCGCCGCCTTCACACCCTCGGCCGATGAAGTGCAGCAGGCCGTGGAGATCCTGCTGGCGGCCGAAGAAGCGCAGTGGGCGCCGGTGCGCCACCGCGACACGCTGCACGACAGGGCCAGCTACCGCTACTTCTGGCAGTTGCTGCAGCGTGCGCACCGCAGTCAGGACACGGCATCGCTGCTGCCCACTGAGCTGCGATCACGATGGTTTGAGGAGGTCTCGCCATGATCCGATCGCCTTCAGGTCAAAAGCCGCTCGCTTCAAGATGGAGCGCTTGCCTGATCCTGGGCCTGGCACTCGGTTTGCACGGCACCACTTGGGCCAGCCCCAAACCCGCCACCAAACCAGTCAACAGACCGGCCACAGCGAACACCGCCAAGCCCACCACGGCCGCTGAACGGGCCAAGGCAGCGGCGCGCAAGGCCACGGCCGCTGCAGGCGCTGCAGGTGCTGCCACCGCCGCTGCCCTGGCATTGGCCGACGACAACCAGAAGCACGCCTTCACCCTCACCCACCTCGGCGAGTACGAGTGCGAATTCAAGCGCGCCGTCAGGGTGCTGGCACATCCCAAGCACGAAGGCTACGTCGACCTGCAGTTCGACAAGCGCGTCATCACCGCCCGCCCCGTGCTGTCCAGCACCGGTGCGGTTCGCCTGGAGGACGTCACGGGGCGCTACCTCATGGTGCAGATCGCATTCAAAAGCATGCTCATGGACACCCGCCTGGGCCAGCGCGTGGCCGATGAGTGCCTGCACGACGCGCACCACGAGGCCAAGCGCGCTGCCGCGCAGGCCCTAGCCGCGCCGGGCCTGGGCATCAGCACGCCAGTGACGGCAACGGCGCAGGCACCCGATGCGGGCGCTTCCGCGCCAATTCCGACACGGTAGTGCGCTGACAAAAGCCTTGCGTAGGCGCACACCCCGTCGCATTTGCGCTGAAACTGGCGCCGCCGCGGAACTTCGCGGACTGGTCAAGTCTTATATAAGACATAAAATATCGGAGTAAACCCCGAACCGGAGCCGTACCATGCTGCAAGCCTACCGAGCCCACGTTGCCGAACGCGCCGCCCTGGGCATCCCGCCCCTGCCCCTGGACGCCAAGCAGGTGGCCGCGCTGATCGAACTCATCAAGAACCCACCAGCGGGCGAAGACGCCTTCCTGATGGACCTTCTGACACACCGCGTACCCCCGGGCGTGGACGACGCAGCCAAGGTCAAGGCTTCCTTCCTGGCAGCCGTGTCCCACGGCGACGAAAAGGTGGCCCTCATCAGCCGCGCCAAGGCCACCGAGCTCTTGGGCACCATGGTGGGCGGCTACAACGTGCACCCCCTCATCGAACTGCTCGATGATGCCGACGCTTCTGTGGCCGACACCGCCGCCCAGGGCCTGAAGAAGACCCTGCTGATGTTCGACTACTTCAACGACGTGGCCGAGAAGGCCCGCGCCGGCAATGCCAAGGCCAAGGAAGTGATGCACAGCTGGGCCAACGCCGAGTGGTTCACCAGCCGCCCCGAAGTGCCCAAGAGCATCACCGTCACCGTCTTCAAGGTACCCGGCGAAACCAACACCGACGACCTATCCCCCGCGCCCGACGCCTGGAGCCGCCCGGACATTCCGCTGCACTCGCTGGCCATGCTGAAGAACACGCGGCAGGACTTTGGAACCCCAGGGGGTGCGGCCTTCAAGCCCGAGGAAGACGGCAAGCGCGGCCCGATGCAGTTCATCGAGGACCTGAAGAAGAAGGGTCACCTCGTGGCCTACGTGGGAGACGTGGTGGGCACCGGCTCGAGCCGCAAGTCCGCCACCAACAGCGTGATCTGGGCCACCGGTCAGGACATCCCCTTCGTGCCGAACAAGCGCTTCGGCGGCGTCACGCTCGGCGGCAAGATCGCGCCGATCTTCTTCAACACGCAAGAGGACTCGGGCAGCCTGCCCATCGAGGTGGACGTGAGCGCGCTCGAGATGGGCGACGTC
>JAIYCN010000284.1 GCA_027487995.1 Rubrivivax sp.
GAAGCCGTGATCATGATGGTGGCCATCGGCGGACTGCCCGAGCACTACACCGTCGCCCACAGCCCACGGCGGCCCATCGAGGACGTCCTGATCAGCTTGGATGAACGCCCGCCTGCTGCAATGCCTTCAATAGGGAGACCTGCCACGTGAAACTGCTGATCCTGGGGCATCACAGCCTGGCCAATCGCGGGTGTGAGGCGTTGCTGCGCTCGACGGTTGCGATGGTGCGCACCCGGTACCCCGATGCGCAATTCCTCGTGCCCTCCCTGGCGGCGGATGCGGACCACCTGCAGTGGCCGCAGGCGCCCGAACACGGCGTGACCTTCATCGAGGCCCGGCACAGCACGGTGCGGTTGAGGGCCTGGGCCCGCGCATGTCGCCTGATGCCATCCCTGTTGGGATGGCCTTGGCCCACCGTGTCTCCGCCGGCCGGTTGGCGTGAGCACTTGAGGGGCTGCGATGCGGCGCTGGCCATTGGGGGTGACAACTTCACGCTCGATTACGGTTTGGAGTCGCTGGCGTTTCACGTGGGGCTTGCACAGGGTGTCCGGCAGTACGGTTGCCCGACGGTCCTGTGGGGTGCGTCCCTCGGCCCCTTCGACGCGCGAACTCCGCTCGGCATGGCCATCGCCCGCAATCTGGCCATATTCAAGGCCATCACGCTGCGCGAATCGATGAGCCTCGAAGGTTGGCAGGCCATGGCGGACGAGTTGCGGCCCGGCCAACAGGCGGGGGTGTCCGCGCAGTTGGTGGCAGACCCTGCCTTCACGCTGCAGCCTGAGCCGGTGGACCTTTCGCCATATTCGCCCAAGGGCTCCGCGCCGCTGCTGGGACTGAATCTCAGCCCCTTGACCGTTCCGGGGCCTCGGGGCGCATGGCTCGATGAAGTGGCTGGTCTGCTTCGCCAGTGGTGTGAATCGAACAAGGTTCGGGTCCTGCTCGTTCCGCATGTCAGCAGTCGCAACGGCTTTGGAACCTCGGTTCATCATCTGCCGGCATCGTCCGACGACGACGTTCTGTTGGATGATCTGCAAGCCCGGATGGGCGATGTCTCGGGTCTTTCCCGCCTGCCGCCCTGGAATGCGCCCGCGCTGAAGTTCGCGATTGCGTCCTGCGACTTCTTCATCGGCGCCCGCACACATTCCGTCATCGCGGCCCTCTCAAGCCGGGTCCCTTCCGTGGCCTTGGCCTACAGCCTCAAGGCCAGGGGCATCCACCGCGATCTGCTGGGCGATGAGGAGGGCGTATTGCCCTTGGCGCATCTGAGCACCCGGGCACTGGACGGCGCGCTCACCGCCCTGATGTCACGCGCACCCGCCGAGCGTCAAACATTGAACGAGCGGATCCCGCTGTGGCAGCGTCGTGCCTTGGAGTCCCTCCAGGTGCTGGGTGGTTCACCCGCATGAGGCCCGCCAAGCCACTGCCTCCTGTTGCGGCGATCGCGCTGGTGGGCTGTGCGCCTGACGCGCCCGGCGGCATCAGCACGGTCATCCGAAGCCTGTTGGCCAGTCCTTTGGCGCAGGAGTGGCCCTTGAACGCTGTCGTCACTTGGGTGCCGGGTTCGGCTGTGACGAGGGGCTTGGCATTCGGCAAGGCGGCTGCCCTTCTCTGGTTAAGCGCGGTGAGTGGGCGATTGCAGGCAGTCCATCTGCACATGGCCGCGCGGGGCAGCTTTTGGCGCAAATGGACCCTCGGCTGTCTTTTGGCAGGTCAGGGTGTTCGTGTCATTGTTCACGTGCACGATGGCAGCCTGCCGCAGTGGCACCGCGAACAGCCCCCCTGGGTTCAGCGTCTGTTTGCCCGGTTCCTGGAGCGCTCGGATGCCGTGGTCGTGCTCAGCACGCACTGGCGCGGAGAACTTCAATCCTTGGCGCCACGCGCGCGGTTGCGCGTGGTGCCCAACCCGGTGGAGATTCCCGATCTTCAGGACCGCCAAGGCTGCGAGAGGCTTGCCGCACGCATCGGCGGTGAAGCCAGCACCTCGCAAGTCCGCACCATCCTGTTCATGGGTCGGTTGGTGCCCGAGAAGGGCTTGGGCGAACTGCTGCTGGCCGCCCATGACCTGGCACCGCGCCATCCCCAATGGCGGTGGACGCTCGCGGGTGATGGCGATCTGGAGTGCGTGAGCCAACGCGTGTTTGAACTCGGCCTGCAGCGTCAGGTGGTGCTGCTTGGCCACTTGAGTGAGGAAGACAGGAAGGGGGCTCTCGCGCAGGCCGATCTTCTCGTTCTCCCCTCGTGGGCCGAGGGGCAACCGCTGGCCGTGCTCGAGGCCATGGCATGGGCTGTACCGGTCGTGGCCTCCCGCGTGGGCGGTGTGCCGGATCTGCTGAACGGCGGAGCGGGCGTGCTGGTGCCGCCCCATGACCCGGTGGAATTGGCCGGTGCCATTGAATGCACGCTGCTGGATCGCGCCAGTATGCGCCGCATGGGGGAGAAGGGCCGTGCCCATGTGGGCCGCCATCACAGCCCGCAGGCCGTGGCGCGGGAACTCTCGGCGCTGTATGCCGAATTGGGTCTCAGCCGACGCGAAGGGCCTCCTGCCAACCCCGCGCCTTCGACCCCGACCACGCAGCCCCATCGACTCTGGGGGCACGACTGATGTGTGCCATTGCGGGGGTTTGGATGCCGGGCAGGTCGGACGCCTCAAGGCTGAATGAGGTGGCCGCCGCCATGGCCGCGCGCATGGAACACCGCGGTCCCGACGGGCAGGGCGTGTGGTGTGACCCCCAGACCGGCTTGGCCTTGTCTCATCAACGGCTCGCCATCCGGGACACCGGTGACGCCGCACGACAGCCCATGGAGCATCCCGGCGGGCGCGGTGTGCTGGTGTTCAACGGGGAACTGGACAACCACGTGCGCTGGAGGAATGAACTGGTCCGGTCCGGTTGCGGCATGGGTCATCGTGAGCCCGACCACAGGCGCTTGACGCACAGCGCGGGTGATACCGAGGTGCTGCTCCATGCCCTGAATGAATGGGGCGTCGACCGCGTCTGCCGTGATGCACTGGGCATGTGGGCCTGGGCCTATTTCGACCGATCAAGTGAGCAATTGGTGTTGTCGCGTGACCGGTTGGGCAAGAAGCCACTCTATTGGCTGGAAGCGCCTTGGGGCATGGCGTTCGCCTCTCAATTGCAGGCCTTCCAGGGCCTGCCTCAGTGGCAGCCCCGCATCGCCCCTGAAGGGCTGGCACAGTACCTTCAGTGGGGATTCATCGAAGGCCCCACCACGATCCTGCAGGGGGTTCAGCGGGTTGAGCCGGGCCAGGTCCTCAGCTTCAAGCGCGCCCGCTGCGTGCAGGATCGCCGTTACTGGTCGGTTGATCAGTCGATGGAGCAGGGGGCCCGGCAGCGCATCCATTCGCCCATGGAGGCACGAGCTGCCGTGCTCGACACCCTGCGCATTGCGGTGGTCGATCGGATGCAGGCCGATGTTCCCGTGGGCGCTTTTCTTTCCGGAGGCATCGACTCGGCGCTGGTGGTCGCCCTCATGCAGGAGCAGGGCGCAGATGCGACGACCTTCAGCATCGGATTCGATTCGCCAAGCCACGACGAGTCCGAGGACGCACGCGCCATCGCGCAAGCGCTGGGAACCCGCCACCACGCAACGACGGTGGACGGCGCCATGGCTGCGCACTGGTTGGACTTGTTGCCTGCCATCATGGATGAACCGCTGGCCGATGCCTCGCTCATCCCATCGGCAGTGCTGGCGCAGCAGGCCGCGCAATCGGTCAAGGTGGTGCTCACGGGCGATGGGGGTGACGAGGCCTTTGGTGGCTATGCCCGCTACCGATTCGGCGGTCGTGGGATGCGTACCCTGGCTGCGCTACCTTCAGGCGTGCGCCATGGCATGGCCCAAGCCCTGTCCCGTGTTGAGCCTGCCCAATGGGAGCGGCTGGCGGCGCGGCTGGGGCCTCGTTGGAGGCCAACCCTGCCCGCATCGAAGGCCGACAAACTCGTGCGCTGGTTGCGCGCCGACAGCGCCGAGGCCCGTGCGCAGGTGGGGCTGCAGCGTTGGGACCCGAGTGCCTTATGGCCTGGTACGCCGCTCAATCCGGGTCCATCCGCTCCGGCTTCGGTTTCAAGCCAAAAAGCCAACGCGCTTGCGTTTTCCGAGTGGCGTCAATTCGCGGAGATGCGCCACTACCTGAGCGGTGACCTTCTGGCGAAGATGGACAGGGCCACGATGTGGTCATCCCTTGAAGCGCGCAGCCCCATCCTGGACCATCGGGTCGTCGACCTGGCCTGGCGAATAGCGCCTTCGCTCAAGGCCGATGGTCCCCGACTCAAGGAAGTGTTGCGATTGAGTCTGGAGCGATACCTGCCACGCTCCGTCTTTGATCGACCCAAGCGAGGCTTTTCGGCTCCCCTCGAATACTGGCTGCGCCGCGAGTTGCGCGCGCCTGCGCAGGAGTTGCTCAACAGCTTGATGCGCCATGTCGAAGACCGTTGGAACACCGGTTTGATCGAACAGGCCTGGACCGAACAGCAGGCAGGCACGGCGCATCATGTTGATCGCCTGTGGACCCTGATCACGCTTGAGTTGTGGAGGCGCCATTGGAAACTCGATCTGCCCTGAAAGGGAACAGCGAACCGTCCAAGGTCAGGGTACTGGCCCTGTCTTCCGGGGGGGGGCACTGGCTTCAGCTCGCACGGCTGGCCGAGGCGTTTGTGGGTCAAGACCTCGTCACCGCCTGCACGGCGCAGGGGCCTGCGCTGAAGGTGCCTGTGCGTCGCCATGTCGCCCTCCGGGATGCCACACGCTGGGACCGTTGGGCCCTTCTGGTGCAGGCTATCCAGGTGGCCAGGCTCGTGCTTCAGGAGCGGCCCGATGTGGTGGTCACCACTGGGGCGGCGCCGGGACTATGGGGTCTCTTGTGGGGCCGGTGCATCGGCGCGCGCACGGTGTGGGTCGACAGTTTGGCCAACGTGCGGCAACTGTCGGGTTGCGGTCGGGTGGCTCGGTGGCTGGCCCATGATTGGTGGACGCAATGGCCCCATCTGGCCGAGCCTCCAATCGACAAGACCCCAGGCCGGTCACCCCAGTACAGGGGGGCAGTTTGGTGAGGAAAGGCGCGTGATGAACATCTTCCTGACCGTGGGCTCGCAGATGCCCTTTGACCGACTGACCCTGGCCGTCGCTCATTGGGCGCGCAAAGAGATCAGAAGTCCTGCGGCATTCTCCTCGCCGGCAGGCGAGCACCGTTCCGACGGTTCCAGCGCGCTGCAGATCCTCGCGCAGATTGGTCAGTCCACCCTTTCCGTCCAAGAGACCCATCCCTTGCAGTGCGTGGCGGCGCTCGCGCCCTCGGCCTACAGACAAGCCTGTCTGGATTCGCAGCTCATCGTTGCCCACGCCGGCATGGGCTCCATCCTCACGGCGATGGAACTGAACCGTCCCTTGATCGTGATGCCGCGGCGGGGGAGGCAACGTGAAACCCGCAATGACCATCAGTGGGATACCGCGATGAAACTTCTGGAGCTGAGGGCGAAGTCGTCGGGCCAGGCGGACCAAACGGCAGGTACTAACGATCCGCGCGAAGTCCATCGACTTTGGGTCGCCACGGATGAAGCCGATCTGGCCCACCTGCTGCCCAGGGCCTGCCGGCTTGTGGCCAGCGCCCCATGCGGGCCGGCGCATGCGTCGGATGCCTCACCCGCGCGGCGGGCGCTCATCGAGAACCTTCGCGGCGTCATCCACTCGCAGGTGGCTTCTTGACGGTGTCAGACACCATCCCAAACATCATGGCCCTGGCGCCAGTGTTCAGTTGAAGCCAGTCTTGCCCTGCCATCCGAGGGAGCATTGCCAACCCCGGTCACGCCACAGCACTGTTTGAGCGTCCGCTTCACCGGGACGTGGGTCTTGGCCCAGCACCGCACCCCCTCGCTTCAGTTCCCGCAGCGCCGTGCAGCGCAGGCTCACATCTTGAGACAGCTGCCATGCAAGACCCCACGAACGCCGATCAAGCCGATCCCGCCAGCGCGTCTCTTCCAGACCAAAGGTCATGGGCCCGCCTTCCCACATCCAGGCCTGTCGGCCCAGCCGCTCCACCCGCTGCATCCCTGCCCACACTTGTACTCGGCGCGTAGGCTCCCATTGCAGGGACAGTCGCGCTTGTCGCACATCGGTGGCGCCTTGAAGGGCAAGCCCCGTCCGCTCCAGCAGGTTCAAGGTGGCCTGCGATTGCATCCCCTCGTCCCGTGCAATCTGCGCGTGAACGCTCCATTGTGCGCGGGGCTGCCAGCGCCACTCGGCGCCAGCGCTGCGAACATCCTGATCGGTGGCCGGTGGTGTGGCGGAGGCCTGCCCAGATTGCCATTCCCGTTGGCCCTGGCCCCGAGCTGCGCGCACGCTCAGCAGGTCACCTGGGCGGGGTCGCCACGACCACTCGGATTCCACAACACCCTGGCGGTAGTCCTGCGCGGGTTGTGAACTGCTGGCGGTGGCCACACGGAACTGAGTGCCCCTCAAGGCTCGCCAGCCCAGAACCCATGAAGTCGGTTGATGGGCTTGATCGCCTGCGGCCCACCGCCACTCTGCGCGCAGCGTGTCTTGTTCGTAACCCGACCACCACGTTTGCGGTTGATTGGGTTGCATGCGGTCGTGTTGCCACTGCAGTTCCAAGGCCCAGCGCCGTTGCAGGCCCCACTGCACCGTGCCGCCCACTTGCTCCAGCCCTTGCAGCCGGCGCTCACGCGTCAGCGGATCCAAGCGCGCCTGACCTTCCAATGGGTCTTGCCTGCGCTGCGCCGTCAGACTGAGGCCCACATCTCCAACCATCTGCAGATTCAAGGCCCACCCGGCCTGGTAACTGGTCTGGTCCAGCTCATGACGCCGCTCATATCGCGTCTGCGACCAGCGCCCATAGGCGGTCATCCGTTGGCGGCCCCATGTGCCACCAAACTGCCCTCCCAGGGTCGAGACCCATGCCGTGTCCGAGCCGCCGTTCCCAGGCCCCACCTCCTGGGGCGACTGCCGCAGAGGATTCTGTTCGATGAGCAGGCCTTGTTCCACCGACATGGTCACCCCCGACGTTGGGCTCGAGAACGGGCTGGCTTGAGCGCTCACGGTGGAGCACATGGTCAAGCCGGCCAGCAACTCAAGCAGGATGCGAGCAGGGCGCCATCGCAACGAACCGAGAAACACCATTCGCTCACCACGCATGGGCGTCTCGAAAGACCAGGCCCACGGTGCGCAACACGATCTGAAGGTCCAGCGCCAGGGTCCAATGCTGAAGGTAGTACAGGTCATGCTCGACTCTTCGACTCATCTTGTCGACCGTGTCGGTTTCGCCGCGCAAGCCGTTGACCTGTGCCCAGCCGGTGATGCCGGGTCGCACCTTGTGGCGCACCATGTAGGCCATCACCAGTCCGCGGTAGTGGTCGTTGTGGGCCAAGGCATGGGGCCGTGGTCCCACCACGCTCATGCGTCCCTGAAGCACGTTGATGAACTGCGGCAATTCATCCAGGGACGTCCGCCGCAGCCAGCGCCCCAGTCGGGTCACCCTGGGGTCATCTCGCCCGGCTTGTCGGATGTTAGCTCCGTCCTCCATCACGCTCATCGTGCGGAACTTCCACACTTCGATGACCTCGCCACGAGCCCCCAATCGCTTTTGTCTAAACAGGGCCGGCCCCGGGGATTCCCACCGGACTGCCAAGCTGATGAGCAGCATCACAGGCCACAGCAGGAACAGGGCCACCGTGGCCAGCACCAGGTCGCTCAGGCGCTTGATCGCCGCGCGCGATCCCGTGAACGGCGTTTCGAGAATGCCGATCAAGGGCATCCCTTCCAGTGTGCTCACTTGGCCCTGCACCACCAGGGCATCCCAGACCTCGGGAACCCATCGCACCGTGACGGTGCTGTCCTGTATTGCGCGCCACACCCTTGCCAGTGCCTCACGGTTCAAGTCACCTGGGGGCATGCAGAAGTACACCTCGTCGACGCCTCGCGTCTTGAGCAAACGTTCCAGTTCACGAAGGCCACCCAGCCGCCGCGAGGGGCGGCATGACGCTCGCGGGGGCGTGGCAGACCATCCTTCGTTGGCATGGGGATTGATCCACCCCAGGAACGACCGCGCCTGTGCCCCATGAAGCCGGCGCAAGGCCCTGGCTGTGCGCTGGGCCGAAGGGCCGGTGCCGACCACCACGGCCACCGGCGAGCGTTGCTTTGTAGGCCAGTGGTCCCAACCCCAGGCCACAGCCTGCAGGGCTGCCTGGTGCGCCAAGGGATGCAGCACCGTCCATGCCAGCCACAACCCCGGGGTGATGAC
>JAIYCN010000373.1 GCA_027487995.1 Rubrivivax sp.
ACCTCAACAAGGCCCAGGAGTTGGAAGTGCGCCAGGCCGAGGCACAGGCGCGCAGGCAGCTTCAGTCCTACCTGCAGCAACCGGTGGGCTCGCTGGCCCGGCTGCGCGGTGAACGCGTGAATGTTCAGGCTCTGGTCAGCGGCGACCTGGAGGAATGGACGCAGCGGGCCCTGTCGCAGAGCCCCGAGATCAAGGCCTTGCAGGCGCAGATCGACCAGGTGCGTACGGAAATCAACAAGGTACGGGCGGCCCACTTGCCCACGCTGGACTTCGTGGCCCAGGCGCAGCGTTCGCGCAGTGAGAATGTCATCTCGCCGCAGTCGCAGTACGAGTCGCGCGCCATCGGCTTGCAACTGAATGTGCCCATCTATGGGGGTGGTTCCGTCAACAGCATCACGCGTCAGGCGGCCGCCGAGCACGAGCGGGCACGTGAGCAACTGCAGGCCCTGCGCGAAGACCTCTCGGTGCGGGTGCACCGGGAATACCGCGGCGTCACGGAGGGGCAGGCGCGCATTCGTGGTCTGGAGGTGGCCTTGCGTTCGGCAGATGTGGCGCTGGATTCGGCGCGCCGGAGTCAGGCCGCCGGTGTGCGCACGGCAGTGGATGTGCTCAACGCAGAGCAGCAGCGCCAACAGGTGTTGCGTGACCTGGCCCAGGCGCGCTACCAGATGCTGGCCGCAGCGGTGCGACTGCACGCCCTGGCCGGCAGCGCCGAGGAAAGTACCATCGCGCTGGTGGACACCTCACTTCAGCCCTAAGGTCCGTCGGATCCCTCGCTCGGTTTCCCTGCCATGAGCATCACCGTCATCATCCGCTCGATGGGCCGGCCCACGTTGCAGCGGGCGCTGCTGTCGGTGCAGGCCCAAGGCATGGCCGGTGTGCAGCCCTTGGTGGTCGACGCCAAGGGCCGCGGCCTTGGCCGCGCGCAAGCCGCACAGGCCGGGCTGGATGAGGTGCAGACCCGCTGGGCGCTGTTCCTGGACGATGACGACGAACTGTTGCCTGGGCACCTGAGCAAACTGGCTGCGGCCCTGCGGGCCCACCCACAGGCCATGGCGGCCTACACGGGCGTTGAACAGTTGCGCGAGGGCGACGAACAGGTGCTGACCCGCTGGGACCGGGCCTTCGAACCTTGGGAACTGCTTGCAGCCAATGCCCTACCCATCCACGCGGTGCTCTTCGATGTCATCCGCATCCGCGAAGCGGGTGTGCGGTTCGACACGGCCTTTGACACCTTCGAGGATTGGGACTTCTGGCTGCAGGTGCAATGCGCGGGGCCGATGGTCCATGTGCCGGGCGTGAGTGCCCGCTACTGGGTCGCCCCTGCTGCCGCGGGCGGATCCCAGTCCGATGCTCAAAACGCACAGCATGGCGACGACCGCTACGCCGCCATCTGGCGCAAGTGGTGGGTGGCTGCACCGCAGGAGTGGTGGCACCAGATGTGGCGCGCCGCACGCGACGAGCCGGTTCTCAGGCAGCAATGGCAACAAGCCGAGATGGCGCGCTTGCTGTCCGAGGACGCACGGGCGCAGGCTGAAGACGCCAGGCGCCAAGCGGAAGAGGCGCTCGCTCAGGCCGAAGCTGCAAGGACGCAGTCCGAGGCCGCCCGTGAGCTGACCGCGGCTGCGCTGCAACAGGCTGACCAGGCCTTTCGCCGAGCCCAGATGGATTTGCGCAGTCTGGTCGCGCTCGACAACGCCCGCCAGACCGAGCTCGCACATGTCCAAGAGCAGCTTTCCGGCATGCACCAACGCCTGATTGAGGAGCAGGCGCATCATCGAATCTCAATGGCGCAACGCGATGAAGCGCGGATCGCGGAGCAGGGGGCCCGCTGGCACCTGCAGGCCGTCCTGGATTCGCGCACCTGGCGCATCACGGCCCCGCTGCGCTGGCTGGGCCGGCAGGCCCGCCGCGTATGGCGTTTGCGCACAGCCGATGCGCGTCGCCATCTCTGGTGGCGTCTGCGGCACCGCTCCTACCCACGGCCTTCACTGCTCTCCGCCGTGTTGCCCGACCCCTATCAGCGCTGGCTGGCCTGCCGTGACGGCAATGGACCCCAGGACCGACAGCAGGCGCTTGAGGCATTGGCGCAGGCGGAGCGCGCCAGTGCATCAAGCCCAAGCCCTGCCTCCGAACATGCTGCAAGTCTGCCCCTGATTTCGGTGTTGATGCCCGTCTACAACCCGCCGCTGGACTTTTGGGACCAGGCGATTGAAAGCCTGAGGGCGCAGTGGTACCCGCATTGGGAACTGTGCATGGCCGACGACGCGTCCACCGACCCGCGCGTTAGCGAGAGGTTGCAGGCATGGGCGGCGCGCGAGCCGCGCATCCGTTGGGTGACGCTGGCAAAGAACGGGCACATCTCCGCCGCCAGCAACGCCGCACTTGAACTGGCCGCGGGCGAGTTTGTGGCGCTGTTCGATCAGGATGACCTCCTGCCGCCCCAGGCCTTGTGGCGGGTGGTGCAAGCCATCACAGCGCACCCCGACGCCGGACTGCTGTACTCAGACGAGGACAAGGTGGACGAGGCAGGCCAGCGCTTTGGCCCCTACTTCAAGCCTGCCTTCGACCTCGACTTGCTGCGCGGGCAGAACATGATTTCCCACCTGGGCGTCTACCGCAGAAGTCTCCTGCAGGAGGTGGGTGGGTTCCGTGTGGGCTACGAAGGCTCGCAGGACCACGACCTCGCCTTTCGGTGCATCGAAAGGCTCAAGCCCAGCCAGATCGTGCACATCCCGCGCGTCCTCTACCACTGGCGTGTGCATCAGCACAGTACCGCGAGTGGCCAGGCGGCGAAGCCCTACGCCCTGGATGCCGGCGTGCGGGCCGTACAGGACCATCTGCAGCGCTGTGATGTACGCGCCCGGGTGCAGCCCCATCCGGTCATTCCGCATCATGTGGTGGTGCACGAAGAGCCCGGCTCAAATACGAATCCCGGGTCCGACCCCGCCGGTCTGCATGTGGTGGTCTGGGGCGGCACATTCTCAGATTCCCAGGGTGATCCGAAGCCAGCCGATGGTGCCGGTGGGGAAGGCTGGACGGCACGCCTGCATGAGCAAGGCCTTGAAGTCCATCAAGCGGTGTCGGTGGCGGACTGGCGCGCAGCCTGCGTCCAGCTGAAGGCCTGGGCGGCGCAGGGACGGTCGGGTGCCGTGCTGTTGTTGCACGGCCCTTTCCTCCAACAGGGCTCCAGCGACATCCAGGGGCTTCAGACGCTTCACGCCCACCTCAGCGAAGTGGGTGTGGGTGCCGTCGGTTGGGCAGTGCGCGAGTCCTCGGGCGCGCTGCACGATGCCGGTTGGGTGCGTTTGTCCGACGGCAGCGCGCGACCGTTGGCGCGGGGCAGCGGGTGGGACACGCATGGGTATTTCGGCCAGTTGTGCCTGGCGCACCGCGTGTCGGCCCTCAATGGTGCAGCCGCCTTGGTTCGCCTGGACGCGCTGCAGGCCGACCGTCCCGGCCTGCAATTGAAGGCCGGGTGGCGTGCGGTGTGGAGCCCGCAGGGTCAATGGATAGGGGTGCCTGCGCAGCTGCTGTCGCCCCTCGTTGTGGGCGCGGCCATCAACCCGACGCTCATCCTCGAGGCTTGGGATGCCCAACTCGGCGGACACGATCCTGCCTTCAGCCCTCACTTGTGCGCGGAGCATGCCGACCATCGCATGGCGCCGCTGGATGAAACGCAACCCGCGGCCCACGGCGGGGCTGATGCGGGGTTGGCGCGAGCTCGGATGGATCGGGCGGTGTGAGCCTAAGGGCTTCACAGACAGATTCGATGCCCAGTGCAGGCGCGTTCTAGATCTTCTTGAGCAGGGATGCAGCAATCAGGCCGAGGTTGCCCAACAGGGTCTGTCGGTAGACCCCGCTCTCCCAGAGGCCGCCCAGCCGCTTGAGCACACGGTCATTGCGCGACCGCTCGAACTCGTCCAGGATGCTGCGGTTCTCGTCCGTCAGCAAGGGACGGATGGTCTGCAGGGCACGAATGTTTTCATCGGTCCACTTGCGGAAACGCCCCTTGAGCAGCAACCTCAGGCGCACCAGACGGGCGCCCCAACTGATGTTGGCACCCACCTGGTTGTCGCCATGCTGGCGGTACCGCACCGTGGGGTATGGGTCGTAGTACACGCGCCCGCCACAGCCGGTGATGACCATGTAGGCCCACCAGTCGTGCGCCACCACCTGCACCTGGTCGCCAGCGCGGCGCAGCAGGTCTCGTGCCGCGCGGTTGAACACCATGGTGTTGCCCCCGGCCACGTTTTGCACCAATGCATTCTCGAAGCTGGGGCTGCGGCCGAACAGCGGTGAGTAACCGATGTACTGATTGCGCTCGTCCACCAGCTGCGTGCGCGAGCCATAGAGTGCCGGAATGTGGCGCGGCACGGTCTGGAGCCACTTCATCGCACGCTCCAGCTTGTCAGATTCCCAGATGTCGTCCTGGTCGGCGTAGGCGAAGAATTCGGTGTCGATGTCGGCACGGCAGGTCAGTGACAGGAAGTTGGCTGTCGAGCCCTCGGCCGGCCCCGCGTGGATGGACAGGCGGTCTTCACCCCAATGTTCCTGGTAGTACTCCAGGATGGAATGAGTGTGGTCGTCAGAGCCGTCGTCGCTGGCCCAGATTTCCCAATTGGGATGGGTTTGGGTGGCAATCGAGTTGAGTTGCTCAGCCAAGAAGCGCTGGCCCTGCATCGTGCACATGAGCACGGCCACCTTGGGCGGCAGCGAGTCGGCATGGGCCCCTGACCGCAGGGGAACCAGAGGGATCACCTTGCGGAATTCGTCCCAACTGTGGTCCCGTTGGCCCTTGCGAAGGGTCTTGCGGGTCGGCAAGTTCCAGACGTTGTGGTCCCGGCGCTTCGGGTTGGGGGGGAATTGAGCCGCCATCAGGCCGGGATTCTAGGCATTTGAACCAGGGTTGACGGGTGATCGTCGTCACCAGTGTTGCGCGGACGCAAACGGTGGTGCCGCAGCATCCTTGGCGGCCAAGGTGGGCGTCAGTCCTTCCAGGGGCCACGCAATGGCCAATTGCGGATCATCCCAACGGATGGCGCGCTCGCAGTCTCGCGCGTACACGTCAGTGGTCTTGTAGAGGAATTCGGTGCCGTCTTCCAGGCTCAGAAAGCCGTGGGCGAAGCCTTCCGGAATCCACAACTGGCGGTGGTTGGCGGCACTCAGTTCCACCCCCACCCACTTACCGAATGTGGCGCTGTTCTTGCGAATGTCCACCGCCACATCCCACACTCGGCCGCGCGCCACGCGCACGAGCTTGCCCTGCGGGTGTGGCGCCACCTGGAAGTGCAGGCCGCGCAATACACCGGCGGCGGACATGGAGTGGTTGTCTTGCACGAAGGGCCGGGGCGTGGGAAGACCCAAGTCGCGCAGACCGGCGTGGAACTTGGGTTCGCTGTAGCTCTCGTAGAACCAGCCGCGGTCGTCGCCGAACACCGCCGGCTCCACAATCACCACGCCGGGCAGTTCGGTGGGGATGAGTTTCATTCGTCGGGTTTCCGCCGCGCTCGTTCAGTACACGGTCTCGCGCAGCACCTTCATCAGGTACTGGCCATAGCCGTTTTTCAGCATGGGTTGGGCTTGCGCCTCCAGTTGTGCCGCGGTGATCCAACCTTGCCGGAAAGCAATCTCCTCGATGCAGGCCACCTTCAGGCCCTGGCGCTTTTCCAGGGTGGCGATGAACTGCCCGGCTTCCATCAGGCTGTCGTGGGTGCCGGTGTCCAACCAGGCATAGCCGCGGCCCATGATCTCCACATCCAGCTGCTGTTGGCGCAGGTACTGGGCATTCACTTCGGTGATCTCCAACTCTCCACGCGCGCTGGGTTTGATGCTGGCGGCAATGTCACACACCTGCTCGTCGTAGAAGTACAGGCCCGTCACTGCATAGTTGCTCTTGGGCTTGGCCGGCTTTTCCTCAATCGACAAGGCGCGCTTGTTCGCGTCGAAAGCCACCACGCCATAGCGCTCGGGGTCGTGCACGTGGTACGCGAACACGGTGGCGCCGGTGCTGCGGTCATGGGCGCGGTGCAGCAGATGAGCGAAGTCATGCCCGTAGAAGATGTTGTCGCCCAGCACCAGGGCGCTGGGTTGCCCGCCTACGAATTGACGGCCCAGGATGAAGGCCTGCGCCAGTCCGTCCGGGCTGGGCTGCACGCAGTACTGCAGGTTCAAGCCCCAGTTCGACCCATCGCCCAGCAGGTGCTGAAACCGCGGCGTGTCCTGCGGCGTGCTGATGATCAGGATGTCCCGAATGCCCGAGAGCATCAGCGTGCTCAGCGGGTAGTACACCATGGGTTTGTCGTACACCGGCAGCAATTGCTTGCTCATGGCCAGCGTGGCCGGGTGCAGGCGGGTGCCGGAGCCACCGGCCAGGATGATGCCTTTGCGTGAGGTCATGGTCGCAGTATCTCCTCCAGCATCCGGTCCACGCCCACCGTCCAGTGCGGCGGGGTGAGGCCGAATGTGCGGCGCAGCTTCTCGATGGACAGCCTTGAATTCAGCGGGCGCGTGGCGGGGGTGGGGTAGTCCGCCGTGGGAATGGCGCGCACGTTTTCGGCCTTCACCCGAATGGGCAGGCCCCGCGCCCGCGCGGCTTCAATCACGTGCTGTGCATAGCCATGCCAGCTGGTTTCGCCACTGGCCACCACGTTGTACAGGCCCGAAAGCGTCGGGTTCACCAGGGTGTGGCGCACCATATGGGCCGTCACGTCGGCCAATAGCTCGGCGCCGGTGGGCGCACCAATCTGGTCGGCCACCACCTTGATTTCCTCGCGCTCCTGCGCCAGGCGCAGCATGGTCTTGGCAAAGTTGCCGCCGCGCGCGGCATACACCCAGCTGGTGCGCAGAATCAGGTGGGCGCATCCACTGGTTTCAATCGAAAAATCGCCCGCGGCCTTGCTTTCGCCATACAGGCTCTCTGCGCCCGGCCCCGCTTCCTCGTCGCGCGGCATGTCGCCGCTGCCATCGAACACATAGTCGCTGCTGTAGTGCACCAGCAGGGCGCCTGTTTCGCGTGCCACCATGGCCAACGCTGCAGGGGCGCCCGCGTTCACCGCCATGCAACGTTCCTGCTCCTCGGGGGCTTCGGCTTTGTCCACCGCGGTGTAGGCCGCTGCATTCACGATGACGTGCGCGCCGCTTTCAACGGCCATGTCCGTCAGGCGGCCGATGTCTTCAAGGTCGCCGCCTTGTTCACGATCAGGCGCGAAAATCTCGCCCAGAGGTGCCAGCGCGCGCTGCAGTTCCCAGCCCAGTTGGCCGTTCTTGCCCAGCAACAGAATCTTCATGCGGCGTACTGCTTCTGAACCCAGTCGCGGTAGGCGCCGCTTTGCACGCGCTGCGCCCAAGCCGCGTTGTCCAGGTACCACTGCACCGTCTTGCGGATGCCCGTCTCGAAGGTTTCGGCAGGGCGCCAGCCCAGTTCGCGCTCAATCTTGCGCGCGTCAATCGCGTAGCGGCGGTCGTGACCGGGCCGGTCCTTCACGTAGGTGATCAGTCGCGTGTAGCTGCCCTCGGGGCTGGGGCGCAGTTCGTCCAGCAGGGCGCAGATGCGCTGCACGATCTCAATGTTGGGCTTCTCATTCCAGCCACCTACGTTGTAGGTTTCGCCCACGCGGCCCCCCTCAAGCACTCGGCGGATGGCGCTGCAATGGTCCTTCACGTACAGCCAATCGCGGATCTGCATGCCGTCGCCGTACACGGGCAGGGGCTTGCCCGCCAGCGCGTTGACGATCATCAGCGGGATCAACTTTTCCGGGAAGTGGAAGGGCCCGTAGTTGTTGCTGCAATTCGTGGTCAGCACCGGCAGGCCATAGGTGTGGTGCCACGCACGCACCAGGTGGTCGCTGGCGGCCTTGCTGGCCGAGTAGGGGCTGTTGGGCTCGTAGGGGTTGGTCTCCGCAAAGGGCGGGTCCTGGGGGCCCAGTGAGCCGTACACCTCGTCGGTGCTCACGTGCAGAAAACGGAAGGCCGCCTTTTCAGGCTCGCCCAGCGTTGCCCAATACCCGCGCGCGGCCTCCAGCAGCGTGAAGGTGCCGTCGATGTTGGTCTTCATGAAGGCGCCCGGGCCGTGGATGGACCGGTCCACATGGCTTTCCGCCGCAAAGTGCACGATGGCCCGCGGCCGGTGTTCGGCCAGAAGGCGGTCCACCAAGGCCCGGTCAGTGATGTCGCCCTGCACGAACACATGGCCCGTGTCACCGTCCAGCGCCGCCAGGTTCTCCCGGTTGCCGGCATAGGTCAGTGCGTCCAGGTTCACCACCGCCTCGCCCGGGTGCGCAGCGCGCCAGTCGAGTACGAAATTGCTGCCGATGAAGCCGGCACCGCCCGTCACCAGAATCATGTTGTTCGCAAACAAATGGGGTCAGACCCCATTTTTCAGTCCAAAACGATATTGTCGCCGCAGGCAGCCCCTTCCGGAGATAATCGAAAGTTCATGATAGAAACCCCCGCCAATGCGCCACTGGCGCCTGCACTGCCGGCTGCAACCACCGCACCCGCTGCCGATTCTTCTCCGGCCCCCGCCCGCTTCGACACCCTGCCGCTGGACGCCAAGCTGATCCGCGCTGTGGCCGACCAGGGCTACTTGACGATGACGCCTATCCAGGCCAAGGCGATCCCCATCGTGTTGGCCGGGCGGGATGTAATGGGTGCCGCACAAACGGGCACGGGCAAAACCGCAGCCTTCTCCATTCCGTTGCTGCAGCGCATGCTCAAGCACGAGAACGCCAGCATGTCGCCGGCGCGCCACCCCGTGCGCGCGCTGGTGTTGGCGCCCACGCGCGAACTGGCCGACCAAGTGGCGGCCAACGTGAAGGCCTATGCCAAGCACACGCAGTTGCGCAGCCTGGTGGTGTTCGGCGGCATCGACATGAAGCCGCAAACCGTGGAACTGAAGAAGGGCGTGGAGGTGTTGATCCCCATACCCGGCCGCCTGCTGGACCACATAGAGGCCAAAAACTGCGTGCTCAACCAAGTCGAGTACGTGGTGTTGGACGAAGCGGATCGCATGCTCGACATCGGCTTCCTGCCCGACCTGCAGCGCATCCTCAGTTACCTTCCGCGCCAGCGGCAAACGCTCCTGTTCTCGGCCACTTTCAGCCCCGAGATCAAGAAGCTCGCCGCCAGTTACCTGCAAGACCCCATCCTCGTGGAAGTGGCGCGCCCCAATGCCACGGCTTCCACGGTGGAGCAGCATTTCTACAGCGTGGCGGAGGACGACAAGCGCCGCGTCATCCGTCAAATCCTGCGCGACCGCTCCATCACCCAGGCCATCGTCTTCGGCAATTCAAAATTGGGCGTGGCCCGCCTGGCGCGCGCCTTCGAGCGGGACGGCCTGCGCACCGCGGCCCTGCACGGCGACAAGTCGCAGGACGAACGCCTGAAGTCCCTGGCGGCCTTCAAGGCCGGCGAGGTGGATCTTTTGGTGGCCACTGATGTGGCCGCCCGCGGCCTGGACATCGCCGACCTGCCTGCGGTCTTCAACTTCGACGTGCCCTTCAACGCGGAAGACTATGTGCACCGCATCGGTCGCACCGGCCGCGCAGGCGCTTCGGGCATTGCCGTGACGCTGGTCACTCGCGACGACACGCGGCTCACCGGCGAAATCGAAAAGCTCATCAAGAAGAAGATCGACCTCGAGCCTTTCGAGGTGGAAGACGACCGTCCGCGGCGGCGGCGCTACGAGCGTGACGATGACGAGCGGCGCGACGACAGCGCGGCGTCCTCGGGTCCTCAGCACCGTGAACATGATCGCCATCATGGCCGTGACCATGACCGCGGCGAAGGTCGCCGCAGCGAGCGCTCGGTACGCCCCGTCGCCCGTTCGGCTGACCCCTTCTTCGACCAACCCTACCAGCCAGCGGCGTCAGACCAGAAGCCGTCCTGGGAAAGCGAAGCGCCCGCGAAAGCGTCCACGAGCGTTTCGCGCAACATCAAGCCGCGTCGCAAGGTTGCAGCCCTTCTGGGCGGGGCCACGCCCTCCCCATCCGAGGCCTGATCAGGCTTCGGTTCGCGGTCCGTGCCGCCTCGGGTTCAACCCACCCGCACCACCGCGAACTTCCACAGCCACATCAGCGCCCGCACCCCGGGTGGAGTGGCCAGGCCCGCACGGTTCAACAGCTCCTGGGCCGTCAGCGTGGAGCCCTGCTGCTGCGCGGCTTCCAGGCACTCCAGCAAACGCGCCGGATGACCCT